>CAZESO010000118.1:0-7211 GCA_964515325.1 uncultured Roseburia sp.
CTTTGGTTTGCAACAAAGGATACTATTTCTAAGAAATATGACCATACATTTAAGGATATTTTCCAGGAAATCTATGATAAGGAATATGATGAAAAGTTCAAGGCAGCAGGCATTGAATATTTCTACACACTTATTGATGATGCTGTAGCAAGAGTTATTCGTTCGGAAGGAGGTTACATTTGGGCTTGTAAGAACTATGATGGTGATGTTATGAGTGATATGGTTGCAACAGCATTTGGTTCACTTTCAATGATGACATCTGTTCTTGTGTCACCGGAAGGAAATTACGAATATGAGGCTGCTCATGGTACAGTTCAGAGACATTACTACAAGCATTTAAAGGGTGAGAAGACATCGACAAACCCTATTGCTACAATTTTTGCATGGTCAGGTGCTTTAAGAAAGCGTGGCGAGCTTGATAATATTGCAGAGTTATGTACATTTGCTGACAAGCTTGAAGTTGCTTGTATCAAGACTATCGAAGATGGAAAAATGACAAATGACCTTGCTATTATTACATCTATCGAGAATCCGGTTGTATTAAACAGCGAAGAATTTATTAAAGCTATCAGAGAGACATTGGAAGCAATGTTATAATTTATGAGGTAAAGGGCGAAGGTTATGAATAGGGAAATACCAAAACAGGGTGAATTTTACAGACATTTTAAAGGTAAAATGTATCAAATAGTTGCAAGTGCAATACATAGCGAGACAGGTGAAGAACTTGTGATATATCAAAAACTTTATGATGATTTCAAGGTTCATGCCAGACCGCTTTCTATGTTTATGAGTGAAGTTGATAGGGTTAAGTATCCGGATGTTTTACAGAAATATAGATTTGAAAAAGTTTCATTGGATGAAAAAACGGTAGCAGAGGCTGAAAATTCTGATGTTGAAGCTTTGCAAGCTGAAACAGTCGAAGATGAAGAAGCAAATCCTAATGCAGATTTGTTAGAGTTTTTAAATGCTGAAACTTATGAAGAAAAGCGAAATGTGCTTGTCAGTTTAAGACATAGAATTACTGACAGACTTATTGATGATATGGCAGCATCGATGGATGTTATAGTTGAGAAAGATTCTATTGATGTCAGATACCAGAGCTTATTAGCTTGTATTACAACAAAGGCAAAGTTTGAAATATCAAGAAATTAATCAAAAACCTTCAAAGGCTTACAAATAGAGCCTTTGGAGGTTTTGTTTTTTTATTAGAAAATTTTTGATTTAAGCATTGATACTTATTTTGCTAACTCCTGTATAAATTTGTAAAAAAAGTTGAAAAATTTTCATAAAAATGTTAAAATTTTTGTAATATATGTCGATAAATAGAATAAGGTTTTTTGTAACTGATAATAAGAAAATTAATTCCTGTATAGAGATGAGGTAAGGTATTATGATGAGACAAATTAAAAGATTTTGGAAGCAGATTATAGTATTAATGGTGGCAGTAACAGCGACTATTGTAGGTATTGCATTGGCATTTGCGACAGATGTCATTATTACAATTGAACCGCAGAATCAGCATGGAAGTATGTGGACAGTAGGAGAAGAGGATATGTTTACCGTTACACTTACCGGTTTGGACGAAGCGGTTAATGTTGACTACATATCATGGAAGTCTTCAAATCCGTATGTGGCTACAGTTGTAAAGAATGCGGATACAGGAACTGCTATGGTTAAAGCAGTTGGTGCTGGTAGGACAACTATCACATGTGAATATACAGATGGTGCTACTATTTCAAAAGTAACAACTACAGATATAACAGTTAAACTGGAGACCTCATCAAGCCAGTTTAATACTATTTCAGTTGGAGAATACAGGACTTTATATACAAACTATAGTAACGATACAGCAGCAACAGGAATGATTTGGCAATCTTCAGATACAGATGTTATTAAGATTATCGAAGGTGATGGAACAACAGGCAGATATGTTGGTAATGTTCAGGCCGTTGGTGCAGGTGTGGCTACAGTTACAGCGAAAACTCCGGCTCCTGACACACAGTCAGTTGAGTTCACATTTATCGTAAAAGCAGCATTTACTGATACAAGTACAATTAACGTAGAAGCAAGTAATTATGTAAGTGCATTTGATGGTAGAACAAATGCGGCAGATGCTTCATACCTTACATGGGGAACATATGATGAAAACGGTGATTATGCTAATCAGAATGAACATATTACAATTGATAATATTGGTAGAATATATGGTTTAAATGCCGGTGTGACTCAAATTTATATGTATACAAAGTATGGCTATGACCAGATGGACGAATTTGCAGGAATGACTCGTGAGCAGATTATAGATGAATTTGGTCAGAAGCTTAATGTAAAAGTTTTATTTGGTATAAGTGGTGGAGATAAAGTTTTATCAGTTGGAGATACTGCAAGTCTTACAGTAAATATTGAAGATGAGAAAATAGCAAACAGTGTAAACTGGATATCTAGTGACACAACAGTAGCTACAGTTGATTCAAAAGGTAATATTACAGCAGTAGGAAGCGGACAGGCTACAATAACAGCTATATTAGAAGGAACTACTCTTTATCCTGATGATACAGCTACTAGTCACAAATCATCAATAACTGTTCATGTAGTAAATAATTTTGCAGTTAATACTACAGAGCATATTATGAATAAGGGTGACACATTTGAGCTTACAGCTATACCGACAGACACAAGTGAGACAACAACAATTTCATGGTTATCATCAAATGATAAGCTTGCAACAGTACAGGGTAGTGAAGATAATAAGTGTGTTGGTGTTGTTACAGCATTAGAGACAGGTACAGTTACAATTACAGCTGTACAAACATCAGCAGATGGAGTAACTAAGAGGGCTACTTGTACAGTTTATATTAAAGAACCGGTATATGATATTACAATAACTGATACTAATATAGAGATTACAAAGGGCAGTTCTTATCAGCTTACATTAATGTTTAATGGTGTGGAAGGAACTATACCTGATAACCTTAATGTTAAGTGGGTATCATCGAATGAAGATGTCGCAACTGTTAAGGCTTCAACAATGGTTAATGGTCTTGTTACTGCTGTTAATGGTGGTGATGCTGTTATTTCGGTTATTACAGAAGATGGAATAAAGGTTGCAGACTGTGAAGTACATGTAAGAGTTCCGGTAACGGATATCTCATTGACAGTTAATTATGTTGAAACAAGTATGTCACAGGGAACATATCAGCTTTCATACACAATTTTACCGGAAGGTGATGGTGTAAATAGAAATGTTGAATGGTCATCATCTAATCCGGATGTGGCAACAGTTAGTCCAAGCGGTCTTGTTACATTTATAGCTCCTGGAAAGGCGACAATTATTTGTCAGACTATTGATACAGGAGAAAATGGAATAAACCTTATTGATACATGTGAATTCTATGTAATTCAGCCTGTAGAATCAGTAGAGCTTGATTATAATGAAGCAAGAGTAAAAGTTGGTGAAACATTTAGACTTACAGCAAAAGTTAATCCAGAAGATGCATCTAATAAGCAGATAGTTTGGAGAACTTCAGATATGAGTGTTGCAACAGTTGATGAAACTGGTCTTGTAAAAGGTTTGACAGGCGGAACATGTACAATCATTGCTCAATCAGCAGACAGTGGTGTTATTGATGTTTGTAATATAACAGTATATCAGCCGGTAACAGAAGTTACTATGAATACAAACGCAATGTCAGTCAGAAAAGGAACGATTTTCTGGTTAAATGCAACAGCAGGTCCTGAAAGTGCGTTAAATAAGACAATTATATGGACGTCATCAGATACGTCAATAGCAACAGTGGACCAGACAGGTATGGTTACAACATTAGCTCCGGGAAAAGTTATTATTACAGCAACAAGTCAGGACTCTGGTGTTACAGATAAATGTGAGGTAGAGGTTACAGAACCAGTAACAGGTATTAGCTTGAACTTTACTGAGGCTACAATATATTCAGGTGAGAAGATTGTAATAATCCCTACAGTTACACCGGTTGATGCAGATAATAAGAAGGTAACATATGTATCAAGTGATACATCGGTTGCAGCAGTAGATGAAAAGGGTATTGTAACAGGTTTATCTGGTGGAACAGCTATTATACTTGTAACAACAGAAGAAAGAGGTCTTGTAGCAAGCTGTAAGATTACGGTATATCAGTTTGTTACTAATGTGACTATTGAAGAAAGTTTTAAATATGTAAATTATGGTGTATCTAGAAAGCTTAATGCAAAAGTAACACCGGAAACAGCAACAAATAGAGGTGTTACATGGAGTAGTAGTAACACAAATATTCTTACAGTTGATGCTAAAGGTAAGATAACAGCAGTAGGTTATGGTACGGCTGAAATAACAGCAACTGCTTCGGATGGAAGTGGTGTTTGGGATTCTATTACACTTACAGTTGTAAAACCTGTAACAAGTATTACAGTTAATCCATCCAGTGTAACTTTACTTGAAGGAGCTTCGCAGGATGTTAATGTAGTTGTTACCCCGGCAGATGCTACATTTAATGAAGTTGATTGGTCGTCATCAGATACATCAGTGGCAACAGTAGATCACAATGGTACAATTACGGGTGTAAAAACAGGTATTTGTTATGTATATGCCACATCAACAGATGGTAATGAAGTAGTTGGAAGAGTAAAGGTAACTATTAAACCGGCTGTACCGGCAACAAGTGTTGTTATTAATGCTAGTGAAGTGGTATTGTTACCAGGAAATACAAGAGCATTAACGGTAAGATTGAAGCCAAGTAAATCAACAGATGGATACCAATGGGTTTCAACAGATACATCAGTAGCAACAGTTGATGCCAATGGTGTTGTGACAGCAGTAGGTCAAGGTAATGCAGAGGTATATTGTATTGCAGATTCAGGCGTGGAATCATCATGTGAGATTATTGTATTGGCTATGAATGCAACAACAATAACATTAGAGCAGTATGATAGTTATATTCTTGATGTGTTTGGAGCAACAGAAGATATAACCTGGTACACAAGTAATTCAAGAATAGCAACGGTTTCAGACGGAAAAGTAACAGCTCGTGGAGTAGGTTCAACAATAATTACTGCAAAAGTTAACGGAAAAATCTTGCGTTGTAAGGTAAATGTTGTTAAAATACAGAAGTAAAAAAAACTAAAACGAGGTGTAACTTATTATGAGATGCAATAAATGCGGCGAAGAATACAAGGAAAATCAAGCGTTTTGTCTTAAGTGTGGCAATCCTATACATGTAGTTCCTGATTTCAATTTAATTGAAGCAGAACTTGCAAATGATGTAGGAGCGCTAATGGATAGTGATAATGATGTAGTGGAGGTTCCTGGTAAGTTCAGCAGTGCAGAAGCAATGAAAACAGTTAATGTTCCGGTTGAAGAAATAAGTATGGAGTTAAAAATGGTGGACATTAACAGAGGAAGATTTAATTTTGAAGATGATGAATTAGCTCTCGATGAAGAAGAGGAGATTCGTCAAAGGAGAAATGAAAATCGTCAGCCTAGAAGTCAACAATCAAGAAATAACACAAATAATGGCAATAAGAAAAAATCAAAGAATGCCAATAGTAAGAAATCGGCAGCAAAGAATATATTGATTATGGTTGGTTGTATAGTGGCTGTAACATTAGTTATTGTTTTGTTATGGAAAGTTGTTTTCAGCGATGGTTTGAATGACAGTGATAATTTCCAAAAGCAGTATAATATTGCAAAAGAACAGTATGAAAGTAATAATAAGAAAGAAGCTATAGCAGAAGCTAAGAAAGCAGTTAAGGTTGCGTATAGTCAGACGGAAATGTTAAGAGCGAGAAAGTTACTTCATGATGTATATGTTCATTTTGAAGTGATGGATGAAGAGTATATAGACAATCTTAGAGAAATTGTTAAATTAGATGATTCTAATGTTAAATATAGCGAAGCTATTTTGGATTATTATTATACAAATCAGAAATTTGATGAATTTAATGTGTTCTTTGCAACACTTGAAGGTAAGGGTATAACTGAAAATATGACAAAGTATCTTCCGGTAGCGCCACAGGCTAGTTTGGAAGGCGGACATTATGATACATTTTTAACTATTACTCTTACAGCAACAGAAGGAACAACGATTTATTACACGTTAGACGGAAGTAATCCAAAGGATAATAGTAATGCATTTGTTTATGCTGATCCAATTCAGTTGAGTGCTGAAGGTACTACAAAGATTATTGCATATGCCATGGATTCAAATGGAATAATGAGCACAAGTTTAGAAGTGACATATATAATAGAAGATGTTGAAGTATCAGGACCAACAGTTTCTCCTACATCAGGTGCATATAGTGATTATCAGATGGTAGAGGTAACTGTACCAGAAGGTTCAAAAGTATATTACACAACAGATGGAACCGATCCAACAGCTTCATCAACAGAATATACAGAACCTTTTGATATGCCATATGGTAGAACGGATTACAAGTTTGTATCCATTGATGCAGCAGGAAATGCAAGTAGCATTACTTCTATAACATATAATCTTTCATTGAAGAGAAATGTTACGGTAAGTGGCGCAGAGACACTTGTACAGGATATGTGTATAGAAGAAAAAGAACTTGATGAGGATGCTAAGAACAAAGATGGTGTTCAATACAAGTTTGTATATAAGTCAATAGAGATACTTAATAATGCAGAATATTATATAATAGAAGTATCAGCAGAAGATGATTCTATTGAAAGTGAATACTATGCTGTTAATTCAAATGATGAAACAATAGTATTAACAACTAAAACAGATGAAGGTTATACAATACCTGAAGAAGAATAGTCAGAAACAACTGAATAAGGATTTGAGTAGAAAGGTGCATATCACATTTGTGTTAGCACCTTTTTTGTGTAATAAATAATAAAAGAAAAAAATGTAAAAAATAACTTGCATAATAGAATGTTATATGATAAATTTATAAAGTCGGCTAATTCTAGCCGTAGTAAACACATATGTGGATTTCGAGGACGGTGCCGGTGCTCGTGGTTCCCTTGAAAGACGAAGCATATGAAAGCAAAAATATTAAGAAAACCAATGGAGGTAAGAAAATGAGCGTTATTTCAATGAAACAGTTATTAGAAGCAGGTGTTCACTTTGGACATCAGACAAGAAGATGGAACCCTAAGATGGCAGAGTACATCTACACAGAAAGAAATGGTATCTATATCATCGACTTACAGAAGTCAGTTGGTAAGGTAGACGAAG
>CAZESO010000119.1:0-7192 GCA_964515325.1 uncultured Roseburia sp.
GCTTGAAGCTCGTTCAAAGGGAAAGACAACAAATGCATTAAAAAGCCTTATGCAACTGTCGCCAAAGATGGCAAAGGTCATAAGAGAGGGAAATGAAATAGAGATTCCGGCAGCAGAAGTAATGAAGGATGAAATCTTTGTAGTATATCCAGGAGAAAACATTCCGGTGGATGGTGTGGTTATAGAAGGCCATAGTGCTGTTAATGAATCTGCGCTTACAGGAGAAAGTATTCCCGTAGACAAGGAAGAAAATAGTAATGTGTATGCAGCTACAGTTAACCAGTCAGGATATTTGAAATGTAGGGCAACTAAGGTTGGCGAAGATACAACATTGTCACAGATAATCAAGATGGTTAGTGATGCGGCTGCAACCAAGGCACCGATTGCAAAGATTGCGGACAAGGTTTCAGGTGTATTTGTACCGGTTGTTATTACAATTGCCGTTATAACAACAATTATATGGTTGCTTATGGGAGCAACTGTAGGATTTGCGTTGGCAAGAGGTATATCAGTACTTGTAATCAGCTGTCCTTGCGCGTTGGGACTTGCTACACCTGTAGCCATAATGGTTGGAAATGGTGTTGCGGCAAAGAATGGTATGTTATTCAAAACAGCTGTATCCATTGAAGAGGCAGGCAAGACTCAGATTATTGCATTAGATAAGACTGGTACAATAACAAAGGGTGAACCAAAGGTTACAGATATTGTACCTGACGAAAAAATAACACAAGAAATGCTGTTAAATTATGCAAAAGTTCTTGAAAAACAGAGTGAACATCCATTATCCAAAGCAGTGATGGAGTACAATTCTGATACAGAATACAAGTACCAAAAAGAAAATTGGAAAATTTCTGACTTTCAAGCATTGCCAGGAAATGGATTAACTGCTAAAATAGAAAATGCTGGTGAAAAGTTTGTTTTAAATGGCGGAAATTATGAGTTTATAAGCAAAAATGCTAATATAGATGATAAGACTAAGGAACTGGCACAGACATTAGCAGAAGCAGGCAAGACACCATTATTCTTTGCAAAGGATAATGAATTCTTAGGAATAATAGCTGTGGCAGATGTTATTAAGGAAGATAGCAAGGATGCTGTTTGGCAGCTTAAGAATATGGGAATTCATGTGGTTATGCTTACAGGAGATAACGAAAAGACTGCAAATGCCATTGGAGTGCAGGCTGGTGTTAATGAAGTTATGGCAGGACTTATGCCTGAGGACAAAGAAAAAGTTGTCAGAGAATTAAAGAGTCGAGGCAAAGTGACAATGGTAGGAGATGGAATAAATGATGCTCCTGCGCTTACAAGAGCTGATATTGGTATAGCTATTGGAGCAGGTACGGATATAGCCATTGATGCGGCAGACATTGTACTTATGAAGAGCAGACTTTTAGATGTTTCGGCGGCTATAAGAATAAGCCGTGCAACTTTGAAAAATATCAAGGAGAATCTGTTCTGGGCATTTGTGTATAATTCTATTGGAATACCATTGGCAGCAGGTGTGTTTATTAAATTATTAGGCTGGGAATTGAATCCAATGTTTGGAGCGGCAGCAATGAGCCTTTCAAGTTTTTGCGTAGTAACTAATGCATTACGACTCAATTTATTAAAGGTTCATGATGCGTCACATGATAAGAGAATTGCACAAAATGATATAGAAAAGAAAGAGGTAAAAGATATGACAAAAACAATTAAAATTGAAGGAATGATGTGTCCACATTGCGAATCAACAGTAAAGAAGGCATTAGAAGCGTTAGCACAGGTAGATGAAGCGGTTGTCAGCCATGCAAATGGTACAGCGGTAATTACGCTTAATGCAGATGTGGATAATGAAGTATTGAAGACAACTGTGGAAGAAAAGGATTTCAAGGTAGTTGGAATCGAATAATTATTAGAGTAGTGTAAAGTTTTGTACTGAGGCGGAAAGGAACATTATGACATATAAGGAAATTAGAAAAAATGAAGAAGTAAAAGCATTGCTTGAAAAAGGTAATGCAAATCTTGGAACTTTGGGATTTACGGACCATTCGGAAGTACATTGTACAATGGTTGCTGATAGAGCCGGCAATATTTTAGAGCAGTTTGGATATAGTGAACATGATGTTGAACTTGCTAGAATTGCAGGATTTATGCACGATATTGGTAATGCTGTCAATAGAAAGAATCATGCTGAATATGGTGGTATTCTTGCCAATGAAATCTTACGAAACACAGATATGCCATTGGTTGACAGAGTGCAGGTAATGGCAATTATTGCAAATCATGATGAGTCTACAGGCGGTCCCGTTGATCCTATTTCGGCAGCAGTTATTATTGCAGATAAGACTGATGTTAGAAGAAACCGTGTAAGAACTAAGGAACAGGCGAACTTCGATATTCACGACAGGGTTAATTATGCAGTAACAGAGGCTAAATTAAAGATAGATAAGGACGAAAGAGTTATCGCTCTTAATCTTCAGATTGATGAGAAGATTACTACAATGTTTGAGTATTTCGATATTTTCCTTGGAAGAATGCTTATGTGTAGAAAGGCTGCAGAAGTGTTAGGATGTAGATTTAAGCTTACTGCAAATGGAAGTAAAATACTTTAGTATTGACATATATAATGTGTTGTAGTATAGTAAAGCGATGAAATAAATAAAAGAGGTAAATGAATTATGATATCAAATAAAATGGTTGGATTTGTAAATAATAACTCTGCTATCAGAGCTATGTTTGAAGAAGGAAAGAGACTTGCAAAGATTCATGGTGCAGAAAATGTATATGATTTCAGTCTTGGTAATCCTAATGTGGCAGCTCCTATGAAGCTTGATGCGGCTATCAAGGAGATTCTTGATACAGAGGAAACAACATTTGTTCATGGATATATGAGTAATGCAGGTTACGAAGATGTTCGTGAAGCTGTTGCAAATTCATTAAATAAAAGATTTGACACTAATTTTGGTGTAAACAATATTATTATGACAGTTGGTGTAGCCGGAGGTTTAAATGTTATATTAAAAACATTGTTAAATCCTGGCGATGAAGTATTGGCATTTGCACCATATTTTGTTGAATACAGAGCTTATGTAGGTAATTATGATGGTGTGCTTTTAGAGGTTGCACCTGACACTACTACATTCCAGCCAAATCTTGTGGAGTTTGAGAAGAAGATTACAGCAAAGACAAAGGCTGTTATTATCAATAATCCAAACAATCCAACAGGTGTTGTTTACTCTGAGGAGACAATCAAAGCGCTTGCTACGATTTTAGAGCAAAAGCAGAAAGAATTCGGAACAGAGATTTATTTGATTTCTGATGAACCATATAGAGAATTAGCTTATGATGGTGTGGAAGTTCCATATCTTACAAAATATTATAAGAATACAATTGTAGGATATTCATTTAGTAAGTCACTTTCATTACCGGGTGAGAGAATTGGGTATCTTGTTATTCCAAGCGAGGTTGATGATTATACAGATGTATTTGCGGCAGCTTCAATTGCTAACAGAATCTTAGGCTTTGTTAATGCTCCATCACTTATGCAGAGAGCAGTTGCCAAGGTTTTAGACGAGAAGACAGATGTTGAATATTACAATAGAAATAGAGAATTGTTGTACAATTCATTGGTAGAATATGGTTTTGATTGTATCAAGCCACAGGGCGCATTTTACTTATTTGTAAAATCACCAACAGCTGATGAGAAAGTTTTCCTTGAAAAGGCTAAAGAATTCAATATTCTTATGGTACCAGGCAGTTCGTTCGCATGCCCTGGATATGTAAGACTTGCATACTGTGTAGCTTATGAGACAATCGAGCGAGCGTTACCTGCATTTGAGAAATTAGCTGTAGAATTAGGTTTAAAGAAATAGTAGAGGAAAAGAAAATGAGAGAATGGGAAAAAAATATTAGACGAGTTGTTCCTTATGTTGCAGGCGAACAGCCAAACAAAAAGGATATGGTTAAATTAAATACAAATGAGTGCCCATATCCACCAACACCGGAGCTTGAAAAGGCTCTTGACGGTATGGATTTGGATAGAGCAAGATTGTATCCGGACCCTGATGCAAAGCTTCTTGTAAAGGCAATTGCAGATTTTTATGGAGTATCAGAGGATATGGTTTTTGTGGGAGTAGGCTCTGATGATGTTTTGGCAAATGTATTTCTTACATTTTTCAATTCAGATAAGCCAATATTATTCCCGGATATTACATATTCTTTCTACCCTGTATGGGCAGATGTGTATGGCATTAAGTATAAAACAAAGCCTGTTGATGAAAACTTCAAGATAGTTAGAGAGGATTATTACGAAGAAAACGGTGGTGTGATTTTCCCTAACCCTAATGCACCAACAGGTATATATGAGGATCTTGAATTTGTCGAAGATATAGTAAAGAACAACCAGAGTTCAGTGGTAGTAGTTGATGAAGCTTATATTGATTTTGGTGGAAAGTCAGCACTTGAATTAGTTGATAAATATGAAAATTTGCTTGTTGTTCAGACATTTAGTAAGTCACGCTCTACAGCAGGACTTAGAATTGGATTTGCGATAGGAAACAAGGATTTAATTCAGGCAATGAAGGACGTTAAGTTTTCGATTAATTCATATACAATGAATATGCCTTCGATCATAGGTGGTGCCGCAGTTGTAGCAGATGAAGAATATTTTGATAAGATTAGAAATAAGATTATTACAACTCGTGAGAATGTAAAAGCAGAGCTTACAAAGAGAGGATTTACATTCCCGGATTCTATGGCGAATTTTATATTTGCAACCAACAAGAATTATGATATAACAGATATGTTTAAGTATCTCAGAGAACAGACTGTATATGTAAGACACTGGGATGCTGAAAACATTAAGGATTACCTTAGAATTACAATCGGAACGGATGAAGAGATGAAGAAGTTCTTCCAAGTAGTTGATGAGTATATGAGTAAATAGAATGGAGATAAATTATGGTAATGAAATTTATTGCAGGCTTTTTGATGGCTCTGGCGGATAGTGTACCAGGTGTATCTGGTGGAACAATAGTGTTTTTGCTTGGTCTTTATGATGAGTTTATATTATCACTTAATAATATTGCTTCAAGAGATAAGGAAAAGAGAAATGCTGCATTTAAGTTTTTGATCAAGCTTGGTAGTGGTTGGATAATCGGTATGGCTTTGGCTGCACTTGTTATCACAGCAGTATTTGAGAAAAACATTTATGTTGTAAGCTCATTATTTTTAGGATTTATAGTATTTGCCCTTCCTATTATTATCATTGAAGAAAAGGAAGACTTTGTTGGTAAATATAAGAATATGGTGTTCTTGATTTTAGGTGCTGCAGTAGTTGTACTTATAACATATGGTTCGTTGAATTTTGATATGGGTGGAAAATCATATGCATGGGGAAATTTTGGATTCTTTGATGGAGCATACTTATTCATAGTTGCAATGATTGCCATATCAGCTATGGTTTTACCGGGTATTTCAGGTTCGACAATTATGTTGGTATTTGGCGTATACAGTGGTGTAATGGAAGTGGTTTCAGGTTGTATAAAGGGCTTGTTCAAGCTTGACTTTACATTCTTCCCAGCAGCATTTGTATTTGGTTTTGGTATGCTTGCAGGTATCCTTTCAGTAGTAAAGGGACTTAAGTATTTGCTTACAAAGCATCATTCAGTAATGGTTTACACAATCGTTGGTATGATGATTGGTTCGATTTATTCTGTAATTATGGGACCGCTTAGCATTGAGTCAGATGTTAAACTGACAGCGTTGTCGTTTGATAACTTCAGCTTGATTGCATTTATCATCGGTGGGGCTGTAATATTTGGATTGCAGGGATTGAAAAAGGTTTTGAAATAGGTTATTTGTTAGTTGTTTATGAAATAAATAGTCTGTTTGTGAAGAAGTTGTTGAATCATTAAATATATAGATTTATCATTTATGCGTTAAAAATATAGTTTTATGAGGAGGCAAACAATGTATTTATCTATTGATTTTTCATGGTTCACAAAGTGGTTTAAGTAAGATGTTACAGTGTTATTGGTGTAAATCTTGACAAAAATAGTAAAAAAATGTAGAATACCCTAGTGTGCAAAAAAAGTGTTGCGCATTAGGGTAAACTTATAGAAATGTAAGGACACAAAGCTACAAGTCTACGTATACTATTTATAATATATATATGATGGTTGAGCTACAGGTTATATTTTAATATAATCTGTTTTTTTTATGCGATTTTATTTTAAATTTATATCTTATGAGGTAAAAAAATGGTAATAGGGATATGTGATGATAATGATAATGATATTAGCATTATTGAGACAATGTGTAAAAGATATTTAGGTGATAGTTATGAAACATTTTTTTAGAAAAACATTTATATTGATATTTTTTTATTCTGCCATTTTTTTTGTGACATTTATAGGAATGGCAATAATTAATTATTTTCATATGGACGAGGCAAATGTTAGTGGACAGATGACAGTATATGATGATTCGAATGACATTATTAATGCTGTATATGTTATTGTGGTCTTGTTATTTCTTGATGTATGGAGCGTTTTAGAGTACTGGATTGAAAGTAAAAAGGAAGAGTTTTTTATTAGAAAGATGTGTGGCGCTGTAAATGGAAAACTTATAACAATACTATTGGGGCAATTTTATTTATTGTTGGCAATCTCTTTAGTTGTAGGTGTATTAGCTGCTTTAGCAGTGAAAAATAGTAATGCTTATCTAAAGCCGTTTATAGAAATTTCGCTTTACAAATATTTATTAATATATGGAGTGGTTGCAATTATTGGAAGTTTATTAAATGTATTCATGATGAGAAAAGTGTTTGGCTTTTCTATTATAGATACAAGAAAAAATTGAAAAGGATAATAAGATGAAATATATGATTTACGCATGGGATGACATATTGCGAAATAAAAGGCAATATATTATTTTCTTTGTACAGTTGATAGCGATATTTATCTTGATGAACATTGGTTTAAATATATTCCAGGAATGGTACGAATATATGGAAAAGAACAGGGAGTTGGAAAACAAGATAAATAATACGTATTATACAAGTTTACCAGAATTAGATACGAGTGACGAAACAGCTACTATATACAAGGAGTTGAATGAATATATTCTTGATATAACAGAAGGAAAGGCGTATTCGTTTATGACTACGGATATTGTTTTTGATACAGTAACATTTCCTGATGAGTTTGTGAAG
>CAZESO010000120.1:0-7160 GCA_964515325.1 uncultured Roseburia sp.
GTCTTCATGGGTTGATGTGTGGAATTTGTGGTGTGATGGTGAGTATGAAAAGATAAAGGAATACATCAAAGAACACAGAAATGCGATATACTGTATTATTGTTAAGTCAATAAATCGTTACGTGAAAGAGATGGATAAAGCAGAGTAGAGATTGATGATAAGTGGAGGTATGATTTATGTTAGCGAAAGATGCGTTTAATAGCGTATGTGAAAAAATAGCAGAGAGATATCAGGAAAGTGGCTGGAAGTATGCAAAATCAAGTCATTGGATGACTAAAAAGGATAAGAACTTTACCTTTAAAGTGTTTTTTTACACTAGCTGGTATAATGTATCCGATGTAAGTGTTACTTTTTATGGTGATTTTTGGATTGGTTCTAAAAATGGTAAACAGGGCTATTTTGGTCTATCAACTATGAATTGTAATGTTCCAAAAGATGGATTACATTGGAATGTTGCCAAGAAAGAAATGTGGGATGAAGCTATTGAGGAATTCACAAATTGGTTTGAAACAGAATGTATACCGATTATGAATGAATGTACCAATAATCTGGATGAGTATGTAAAAAAGGTAGCTGAAGAAGGTTTTTATCCTAAGCATGGATATAAAACAAGTCTTGAGTTTATTACACAGTTTGGTTCAAAAGAATTGGCTGAAATAGCGACTAGAAAACATTATGATAATTTGGGAAGATTAGGACAAATTGAGTTTAAGAGAAATTATGACAGTATGATTAATGGTGGCGAACCAGTGAGTAGATGGGGAATGTATGACACGAACCGTCGAACTGCATTTCAAATTGTTATAGAAAATAAGCTTATGGTCGATTTGCCAGATAGAAGTCTTAAAGATAAAAGTGGAATGTTTGAGGATTTTTCTTTTAAGTTGGTTGTAATTAACAGTCTTTTAAATAAAAAATCAAGTTTTTCAGATGAATTGGAAGAGATGAAAGCAAAGTATGTAGAAACTCAACAATTAGCAGGAGTAATTCCAAAAATGTTGGAGTATTTTGAAAATTTGAGATTAACAGAAGACGATTTGGCATTGGTAGAGGAATTGTCATTTGATGAAAAAGAGGAAATATATATTTTAGTACGCAAATGTTGGCGAGATTCTCATACTAATGATGATCATGTGTTTAGTGTAACAAGTGTTAAGGAATTTGAAATGTTACCAAATTTGAAAAAAGTCAAACATATGACCATAAATGGTGGTGATGTTTGGAAGATGTCTATGCATAAAAAGGAATTAATGAAAGAATTTGAAAATAAAGGTATTGAGGTATTATATGAAGAACGATATTAATTTTGAAGTAAATGAACAATTAATAAATGAAACAGAAATTACATTAACAGATTTAAACTGCGAGCTTTGGGCAATGCACAAAGGAGCTTATGGTGATGTTTCTAATGAAGTGTCAGTTCTTGCAAAGTCTCTTACAGGTGAAGAGGTTTCGCAGGAGCAGTTTGAAATAGCAATGGAGAATCTTGGAGAGACATTGTCACATCAGATGAGCTTTTACAATGCCAGTTATTTAGCTTTACCTTATATGCTTAAGGTATTAGAAAAGAAAATAGAGGAAAATGATTTTCAGTGGCAGCTTCAGATGTTTTCATCGTTAGGAATGATAATTATGTGTGATGTTCCAAGAAATCATTACAAAAATAGCGTGGATGAAGCAATTGTAGAAAATTACAACAATTGTATTAAGGTGATTGCTGAGCTTGAAAAGAAGTTCATTATGGAACATTTGGACGAAATAAAGGAACTTGATGATAATGAAAAGTCATATCTTTATGTGACAGCATTGGCTGTTCTTGGTGACAGAGAGGCTGCATTTGTATTGACAAGCTTTATGTTTAATGAAATATATGTGGCTTGTGGTGCTTGTGAAGAATATAACGAAGAAATGCCTATGATTTCAGATGGTGAAATTGAAGAAATTGAGCCGGCAGAATCTGTAATTGGCAAGTGGGATGGACAAAGCTTTGATGATACATATATGTGGTACAGCAATTTCTTATATGTGTTGGGTGATGAGGAAGCAGTAAATGCATTGTCTTACTATTACGGTACATATACTTGCCCTGAATGTGGTGAAAGAGCGTTAGTTATGGATGTGGCTAAGAAGTACTTTGAGGGATAAAGAATAGTTGGATATATACTAAAGGAGAGTAATATATGACAGAACAAGATAAGATAATAGAGTTTCTCAAGAGAATTCAAAAGCAGGAAATTAGAGTCAGCTATAAAGAAAATGAAGATGAACTTCTTGATATTACCGAAAGTAAAATTGATGGTTGCCCTGCATTGCCACCGGATTTTGTGTGGCCAAGATATAAAGGGGAAGCTTTTGATGGTGTGGATAAAGAAAGACCTTTATCTTTTATGGCGCAGATAAACTTAAAGGATGTGTCTGTATATGATGAGGAGGGAATATTACCTAAGTCGGGTATTTTAAGCTTCTTTTATGAGTTGATGACTATGAACTGGGGATTTTCGCCAGAAGATTTAGGATGTGCCAAAGTATATTATTTTCCAGAAGATGCGAAATTGTGTAGGACTGCGTTGCCAAAGGATTTGGAGGAAGACGCTATTGTTCCAGAGTGTAGCATCCGTTATGAGAAACATATTAGTTTACCAGAATATGAAGATTATAAAAAAATAAATAATGAATTCGTTTTAAAGTGGGATGAATACGAAGCTGTTTGTTGTGAATTGGGCTATGAAAGGGATCACTGGGGGGAACGAACTAAAATATTAGGTTATCCTGATGTGATTCAAAATTCTATGGAAGAAGAATGTGAAAGTCTTCTTCGTGGATATAGATGTGGTTGCCCAGAGGATTATCAAAAGATATCAGCTGATGAAAAAGCTGATATTAAAGAAAAAAGTCATGATTGGATGTTACTTTTTCAAATGGGAACAATAGAAACTGCTGATTCGGAAATTATGTTTGGTGACTGTGGGCATATTTATTTTTGGATAAAAAAGCAGGATTTACAGGCACTTAATTTTGATAGAGCTTGGTTGATTTTACAATGTAGTTAATAGGAAGGAGGAAAATATTTTATGAGTGGCATTAACGATTTATTAAATGAAATAAAGCAACAACCGAATGGACATAGACTTCCAACTTTTATTGATGTAGAGGGAATTATGCAGTCGCAGTTAATCATTGATGGAGTTGCACAAAACAGACCTTGTGCATGGGGAATTGTGGAGCAGGATGGAAAGTGGATTTTCTTTTTTACTGATGATGAAAGAGGATATATTTTTGGTTCAAAAGAATGTGACACAGAAGAGCAGGCATGTGATGAGGCAAGAAAATGGTTATACATAAAGTTAGGAGCGTTTAACAGTGGCCTTAGAAGGTGTCGAAAAAGATTAAATACACTTAATGAATTGTATGAAAAAATAGATCGCGTAAAAGAAAAAGGGATGATTGTTAATACATATGGAGGCTGTGAGGAAGATTTTGATGATCCGGATGGTGATGTATTAAATGAATTTATGGAACATATGAAATCCTATTTTCTGAATGAACGAACAGATTGGATGGAAGCTTTTTATCAGATCTTGTGTTGGCAATTTCAATCATGTCACGAGGGAGTAAAAACATATTATGAGAATTTTTATGGTTGTTCAGAATATTTAGATATTGTAGAAACGGCAGACTATTTGCAACAAAATGGCTATACAGAAATTTATGAGCAATACAAACGAGGAATTGTGGAATGTGAGAGATATAAGTATCCTGAGGAGATGAGCGGGGTAGCTAAGGAGATAGATAAATGGATTAATTGGCATACCAAAGAAGTCTGGGATTTTTATCTGGATATACTTACAAAACATCGGAAAGAATGGCAAAAGATTGCAGTGCCGTTTGAATACAGATAAGTAAGGGAATGTTAAGTGAATAGAAAGGACATATTATGGCAGAAACAATAGAATTAAGGTTGGTACATCTTGCACAGCAAGTTGCAGATATGTATAAAAATAAAATTCCAACAGAACAATTTGAGCAGTTATATGATGCTATAAAAATATGTAGGGATTATCATATAGAAGGCAAGAACCATTGGGGTAATATGTATGAAGTTGTTCTTGGTGAAGATGGTATCTGGGAATATGAATTATATGAAGATATAGAAAAAGATATTGCATATATGTGGGGATTGGAAGTAAGAATTCTTATGTGCAATTGTTGGCTTGGATGTACAAGAGAACATGATGGTGAGCCACAGAATATGGAGATGCGAGGCGAAAATATTCCTGAATTTGTAGAACTCTTGGAAAAGAATGTGGCAGAAGAGATAAATTACATAGAGATATTTGAAAGTTTTAATAGTATATTGTGTTATTGATATCAAATATATGATGAACTTGATAAATACAAGGAAGCCGTTGATAGATTGGGAGAATTAGAATTTGATGAAAGTTTTGGATATACACCTTTATTAGGGATTGGTGGAAGTGAAAAGATTGAGAATTTAGAAAAGGTTAAAACCAAAGAACACATTGAGATAATAACGCAGATGGTTGGAAGAATAGAGTCGCATCACAAAGGAGGAGAATTTATAATGAAAAATCAATTGATAGAACAATTAAAAAATGTATTGCCAAAAGGTATACAAATTCCTAAAGAAATTGAAATGTTGTATCAATTCATAGAGGATAATGAACTGTATAAAGACAGAAATGGATATCGATATGGTATGCTCTATTCTGAAGATAAGTTAAAAGCCAGTATGATAGAGGTTGAGAGAGAAGATGGTATAACAGAATATCAAAGAGAAGGTGGTACAGATATTACTTTCTATCCAGGTGGTACGGAGAATTTAAAGTATTGGTTTGGACAAGAATATGAGGAATTAGAACAACGCTTGTGTGTCTTTGCACAAAGTGGTGCTGATGGCTCAGAGTGTGCGTTTTGGTTAAATGATAGTGGGGATTTAAAGATTGTTCATATGGGTTCAGGTTCCGGTTCGACATTAACATGTGTGTTGGCAGATAATGTAGTGGATTTTTTGAGATTAATTGCTATTGGTTATGATGAGATATGTTGGGATGAGGATTTTAAATATCCTCCAAATGAAAACCCTAGTGCGGATGTGATTGTAAAGCCCAATATAGAGTTTCAGAATTGGGTAAAGCAAACTTTTGGTGTTGAAATACCAAGAACGGCATTGGAAATTATAAAGTACCCTGCTTGTATGGATGATGAAAACTCGGAAGACGAATTTTTTAATTGGATAAAGAAATATGATTGAGAGAGGAGAAAAAAGGTATGGAAAATTTGAACATTCAAGAATTAGCCGAAGACTTATTGTGGGATGAAGTTTCTGCTTATGTAGAGGCAGTAGATGAATTTAAAAAGATGGTAGGAAACATTTCATACATAGATCATAACAAGGTAAATGAAGTGAAATGGTGTGAAGTATTTGACACAGAAGAATTTATTGTTATTAGTGCAGAGGAACAAAATGAAAAAATATACATTAAATTTGAAATGCCATTTATATTAAGCTGTTGGAATGAGGAAACGCAGTTGTTTCGTGTAACAGCTTGTGTGCAGGGAAAAGCGGAAGTGGAACAAGATGAGTTGGTGAAACTTGAAGAAATGAGATACAGTGATGTGGAAGTTGATAGCACGTATTTGTGAGGTACATATTTATGCAAAACAGAATTGTTGAATTAATTGAGTTTAAATATTTAGAGGAGAAAGATTGTGGGAAGACAAGAAAATGTTGAAATATTTGAAGATACAAAAAAGCTTTGCGAGAGCAATACTAGATTAAAAGAAGTTATTAAAAAATGTATTGAGAATCAAAAGTTAATACTTGAAAATGAAAGGGTGGACATGCCTACAGCAAGATATGAGGAGGATGCGAAAATAGTTGTATCAAAAAAGCGTACATATGAAGCAGCTTCTGCTTATAAAGATGAAAAGGTATGTGTGTTGAACTTTGCATCAGCATCCAATCCAGGCGGTGGAGTTGTTCATGGTGCAAATGCACAGGAAGAATGCTTGTGCAGGTGTTCAACATTGTTCTTTAACCTTGATATAAAGGAAATGTGGAATAAATTTTACGCACCTCATAGGGCGCAGAAGAATCCATTACATAATGATGATATCATTTATACACCTGATGTAATGGTGTTCAAATCAGATACAGCTAGTCCAAAGCTGTTAGCTGAAAAAGATTGGTATGGAGTAAATGTAATTACCTGTGCAGCGCCTAATTTAAGGGAAAAACCAAGTAACTCATATAATCAGGGTGATGGAGATGAAAGAATTAATCTTAGTGATGCAGAGTTGTTGAGCTTACACGAACAGCGTTTAAGAAAAATATTACAGGTTGCAAGTTTAAATGGAAATGAAGTAGTTATTCTGGGAGCTTTTGGATGTGGAGCGTTTAGAAATCCACCTAGGATTGTAGCACAGGCGGCTAAAAATGTTATAAAGGAATTTAGTAAACATTTTAAAACAATAGAGTTTGCTGTGTATTGCTCGCCAAAGGATGATAGTAATTATGTGATGTTTAAAAAGATGTTTGACATATAAGAAATTTTGGATATAATAAAATTGAAAAATAGAATTTCAAAAATGTGAAAAGGGGTTTTAAATATGCTTTATGATTATATTATTGCAAATTATCAAAAGGATGAACCAATCTTTCTTGCAGAACTTCCGGGTAAATCCCGAGAATCTGTTAGACAAGAGATGAAGAAACTTACAGATGAAGGAAAAATAGAGCGATTATATAATGGTGTTTATTATCTGGCATATACGACTATTTTAGGTACAAAGGGAAAAGTTTCTATTGAAAAATTTATACAGAAAAGATATTTGGAAGTAAATGGAGAGATATGTGGATATATTACGGGAATTCAACTTGCAAATATGTATGGATTTACAACGCAAAATCCATCTTGCTATGAGGTGTGCTCAAATGAAGCATCAACTAAACAACGCAAGCTGGATATTGATGGCAGACAGATTATTGTGTATAAGCCGGTAGCAAATATTTCAAAGGAAAACAAAGGGGCATTACAGTTTTTAGATCTTATGAGTACAATTGATAAGTATAGCGAGATTAATGGTGATGAATTTACTAAAAAAATAAAAGCATTTATTGCTATGGTTGGAGTGGATTT
>CAZESO010000121.1:0-6170 GCA_964515325.1 uncultured Roseburia sp.
TCATTCTGTATCAGCATTTTGTAATGCCGGATTTGACTTGATGGGGACTACTGCAAAGTTTTCGTCGCTAACTACTTTCTCAGGAAATATCATTATAAATATAACAATTATGCTGCTTATAGTTGTTGGAGGAATTGGCTTTCTCACATGGGAGGATATAGTAACACATAAACTTAAATTTAAGAAATACAAAATGCAAAGTAAAGTAGCATTAACCGTGACAGCAGTGGCGATTGTTATACCTGCTGTAATATTCTATTTTTTGGAGTTTAAGGAATTTGAAGGGGCATCTGAAACTGAAAAAATACTTATGTCTTTTTTTCAATCAGTAACTCCAAGAACAGCCGGTTTTAATACAGTAGATTTTGGATTAATGAGTGAAGCAGGTATAGCAATACTAATAATATTAATGCTCTTAGGCGGAACTTCGGGGTCTACGGCAGGAGGTATGAAAACGACTACAGTAGCGGTTCTTTTTGCGACAGCAAAAGCGGCTTTTTGCAGAAAAGAAGATGCAGTATTATTTGGAAGAAGAATTTCAACAGACATAATAAAAAATGCTGTAACTATAATGGTTATGTATTTTATTTTGTCATTTGGAGCTGCGCTTGTTATGAGTTATATAGAAGATTTACCGATTCTTACATGTGCATTTGAAACAGTGTCAGCAATGGCAACGGTGGGACTTACGATGGGGGTAACACCACAACTTAGTCTGGTGTCACATCTTATTCTTATTGGATTGATGTTTTGTGGCAGAGTTGGCGGAATGACTCTTGTATTTGCAACATTAACAGTAAATAAGCACAATGTATCGCGATTGCCGCAGGAGAGAATTACAGTTGGTTAAAGGGTTTATAAAAGGGAGGAAAATAATTATTATGAAATCAATATTATTAATTGGTCTTGGAAGATTTGGAAGACATATAGCAATGAAGCTTAATGAGTTAAATCATGAAGTTATGGCTATAGACAAGAATGAAAAAAGAGTGGATGCAGTGTTGGATTTTGTCACAAATTCCCAAATAGGCGATAGTACAAATTCATTTTTTTTAGAGTCCCTTGGAGTGAAAAATTATGATGTATGCATTGTTGCTATAGGAGATGATTTTCAAAGCTCGCTGGAAACAACTTCATTGTTAAAAGAACTTGGTGCAAAAATGGTGGTGTCCAGGGCAGCAAGGGATGTTCATGCAAAATTTTTATTAAAGAATGGTGCAGATGAAATAGTTTATCCGGAAAGACAGTTGGCTAATTGGACTGCCATAAGATATGGTTCAGAGCATATATTGGATTATATTGAGTTGGCTGGAGATTATGCTATATTTGAAGTGCAGATACCTAAAGAATGGGAGGGGAAGAATGTTTTGGAGCTGGATATTAGAAGGAAATATAATATCAATATATTAGCAATAAAAAAAGAAGGACAGTTGGATCCGTATATATCTCCAAAACACTTGTTGGGACGAGAAGAAACTTTATTGGTGTTGGGACATAACAGGGATATACAGAAATGTTTTCATATATAAAAACATTGAATTTATTAGAAAATGGGTGTATAATGTATGTATCATTATTGTGAAAAATTTAATATGGGTGGAGGTTGTTAGAAATGACAGAAGAACAGTACAAAAGATCAAGCAAAGCAGTATATCCTAATATTATGATAAACTGTGCAGTGGTTATTCTAACTTTGTTTGGTGCAATTTCAAATAGTGGAGTGACAGCAAATCTGGTTATACAGATTATTGGCATATTGTTGGCAATGATTATGACTACATATGCAAAGTTCAAATTAGATACAACTAAAAAAGGAATGATACTCATTGCCGGTGGCGGGGCATTAATGTACCTTGTTGTATGTTGTCTTAATAAGAATGTATATACATTTTTATATGGGTTTATAGTTCTGTTTGCTTGTGTTGCTTATTTAAATAAGCGACTTATAATATGGGGAAATGGTATCATAATTGTAGGTTTTGCTATTCAGTGTATAAGAATGGCTGTTTCAGGACAGCTTATAACTGATTTAGCTGTATTAGGCGGTTTGACAATTATATTATGTGCGGTTGGTTCAATAAAGGCAGTAGGATTGCTTTTGAAGTACAATGAAGAAAAAGTGGCTGTTATTGAACAAAAAGCAAAGGATCAGGAGGAAGCATCAAATATAATGGCAGGTGTTGCCGAAGAGATTGTTGGAAGATTTGCTAAAGCTACAACCAAGATGGAAGAGCTTGATAAAGCAATCAAAAGCACAGATACAGGTATGCAGGATATAGCAGCAAGTGCGCAGAGTACAGCAGAAGCCATACAGGAAGAAGCTGTTATGTGTAATGAAATTCAGAAGAATGTTGATATGGCTGAACAGGAGACTGAGAAGATGATATCTTCTTCTGATAAGGTAAAAGTAACGATTACTGAAGGGGCAGATATTGTTAATGAGCTTAAGAATCAGGCTAACATTGTAGATGAAACAAATAAGACAACAGTAGAAGCTATAGTAAGACTTTCCAATAAGGTAAGTGAAGTTGAGAATATTATTAATGCGATTTTAACAATTTCATCACAGACTAATCTGTTGGCACTTAATGCATCCATTGAGGCTGCCAGAGCAGGTGAAGCAGGAAAAGGTTTTGCAGTTGTTGCTGATGAAATAAGAAAGCTTTCAGAAGATACAAGAGGATCTGCAAATCAGATTACAAGTATCATTGAAGAGTTAGTAACAGATGTTAATACAACAACTAAGAGTATGGAAGTTTCAAGCCAGACTATTGATGAACAGAATAATATGATTGACGCTGCTAAGGAGAAGTTTGATGTTATTGAGACGGAGGTAAATGAACTTAGCACAAATATTGAACAAACAGGAACATTAATAAGGGAGATTATCAATGCTACAGGTGTTATTAATGATAATATTAGTCATCTTTCGTCTGTAAGTGAAGAAATTGCAGCAGCATCTGAAGAGGGTGCAAGTGTTTCTGCTAATGCAGTTGAAAATATGGAACGTGTAAATCATGAATTGAGACAATTGTATAAGCTTGCTGCGAAATTAGAAGAAACTAATAAGTAAATATTATATTTAATGTTAAAATTACTATTAATTAAGCATAAAAGTGCTGCACGATGTGCGGCACTTTTATATTAAGGAGTAAAGCTATGATAAGTATTGAAAGTTGTACATTGTGTCCAAGAAATTGTAATGTAAATAGAAGTAATGGAAAAAAAGGCTTTTGCGGTTGTGATGATAAATTGTATGTTGCAAGAGCTGCGCTTCATATGTGGGAAGAACCTTGTATATCAGGCGAAAATGGTTCGGGTACAGTGTTTTTTTCAGGATGTCCTTTAAAATGTGTTTTTTGCCAAAATAGTAATATAGCATCATGTAAAGCGGGTAAGGAGATTAGTATTGAAAGATTGGCGGAAATATTTTTAGAGCTGCAGAAAAAGGGTGCAAACAATATAAATCTGGTAACTCCAACACACTATGTTTTGCATATTGTGGAGTCGTTGAAAATTGCCAAGAAAAACGGACTTAATATACCTGTTGTATATAACTCAGGTGGATATGAAAAGGTTGAAACCTTAAAAATGCTTGAAGGATTGATTGATATATATCTTCCGGATATGAAGTATTTTGATGATAAGCCTGCAATTAAATATAGTAAAGCAAAGAACTATTTCCAATATGCGAAAGTTGCACTTGAAGAAATGTATAGACAGGTAGGAGCACCGGAATTTGATGAAACAACAGGATTAATGAAAAAAGGAATTATAGTAAGACATTTGGTATTACCTAACAATATAGAAGATTCGAAAAAAGTGATAAAGTATATATTTGATAGTTATGGAAATAATGTATTTATGAGTATAATGAGTCAGTATACACCGATGAAGGAACTTGTAGAAAAAGGAGAGTATCCTGAAATATCAAAGAAATTAGAATTTGCTGAGTATGATAAATTGGTTGACTATGCAATTGATTTAGGGGTAGAGAACGCATTTATTCAAGAAGATGATGTGGCAGAAACAAGTTTTATTCCTGATTTTAATTGCGAAGGTGTATGAATAATGTTATAATTACGCTAAAGTGACAATTTGAGGGTGTTAGGAGTGTTGAATTATGAAAGTATTAATAACAAGTGATTGGTATTTACCAACAGTAAATGGAGTGGTAACATCCATTAGAAATCTTAGGGAAGAGTTAGAAAAGCTTGGACATCAGGTGAGAATTGTAACCCTGTCTACAAGTTTTAAAACATGTAAGAGAGATAATGTGTATTATATAGGTTCTGTAAGTGCAGAACGAATATATCCTGAAGCCAGATTACGTGCTAAAAGAATGAAAAAGGTTATGCGTCATATTGAAGAATGGGGGCCGGATATAGTTCATTCGCAATGTGAGTTTAGCACATTTCCCTTTGCAAAGAAGATAGCGAAAGAATTGGATATTCCGTTAGTACACACATATCATACGGTTTATGAAGATTATATACATTATTTAGGAATAGCCCGCATAGTAGGTAAGACATTTGTTCAGCAATTATCGAAAAACACTGTTAAAAAGTGTGATGCAGTTGTTGTGCCTACGGAAAAGGTAAAGCATTTACTTGAAGATTATAAGGTGAAGACAGATATGTATACCATACCTACAGGTATAGTGTTGGATAAGTTTCAAGAAGAAGGATTATCTGAGCAGGGAAAAAATTTGAGAAAAGAATTAGGGTATGCTGATAGCGATATTGTATTGGTGGCTATTGGAAGATTGGCAAAAGAAAAGAACACATTTGAAATTGTTAAGGGTGTTTCTTTAATGGAAACTGATGTGAAGTTAATGTTGGTAGGAGATGGACCGTATAGGGAAATATTAGAAGCAAAATGTGCCAAAGTTCCTAATAATAGAAGAATTAAATTTGTTGGAATGGTTGAGCCGGGACAGGTTCCAAAGTATTATTGCGCAGGAGATATCTTTGTATGTGCATCTACAAGTGAAACACAAGGATTAACATATGTTGAGGCATTAGCTTCAGGATTACCTATTCTTTGCAGGAAAGATGAATGTCTAGCTGAACTGGTGATTGAAGGATATAATGGCTGGCAGTATGAGACGATAGATGAGTTTAAAGAAAAACTTATGAATTATATTAATCTCAGTGATGATGAAAAGAAGAAATTGTCAAATAACGCATTGGAAACTGCGGAGAGATATTCTGCGAGACGTTTTGCACAGAATATAGTTGATTTATATACTCAATGTATTGAAAAGAAGAGAAGTAAGGATATTAAGGGAAAGTAAAGGCTGGATAAATGAAGTTATTACACACATCGGATTGGCATCTGGGGATGTCTTTTAGAGGAAGAAGTATACAGGAAGACCAACAATATTTTATTGAAGAAATATGTAAAATTATTGATAAGGAAAAAGTGGATGTGGTGTTGCTTGCTGGAGATGTTTTTGACAGAAGCGTAGCCCATCCGGATGCAATTAAATTATATGATGAAACAGTTACACGAATTTGTCAGGATATTGGTGTACCTATGATTATTGTTGCAGGAAACCATGACGGAGCAGAACGTCTGGCTTCCTGTAATGTTTTATTAAGAAAAGCAGGATTATATATAAAAGGAACATTATCAAATGATTTGTCACCAATAGAGTTTGATGATGTTGATATATATACATTACCATGGTTTACAGCAGAAAAAGTAAGAGCAGTATTTGGGAAATCAAGTGAAGAAATAAGAAATTTAGAGCAGGCATATGAATTTGTGTGCAATATAATACGTGAGAATTTAAATTCAAACAAGAAGAATATATTGGTAGGTCATGCGTTTATTGTAAATGCACAAACTTCTGTTAGTGATAGAGCTGCTGAAGTTGGTTTTGCCACTGCTATAGGAAGTCATATTTTTGATGGTTTTGATTATGTGGCATTGGGTCATATTCATGGACCACAGAATATTGGTGAGAATATCAGATACTCTGGAACTCCGATGGCATATTCTTTTGGAAGAGAAGAGTCACAGGAGAAAAGTGTAACAATTATAGATACAAATACAATGGCTAGAAAGGTAATTCCAATTAATTCATTATATGGAAGAATGACATTAAAAGGAAAATATGAAGATATATTACAGGCGTACAATATGTCAGAAAAAGAACGAAATTC
>CAZESO010000121.1:6180-7079 GCA_964515325.1 uncultured Roseburia sp.
GTAGGTCTTGAAGCTGTGTCAAGATTACAGGAGGTGTATCCTAATCTTCTTGAAATAGTAGGTAAGTCTTATGAGAGTAATGATTCCAAGATTACCATGTCTATTGAAGAACTGGAAACAAAATCAAATTCACCAGAGGATATATTTGTCAGATTTTATGAGGATACTTATGGAGAAATGCCTTCAGAACATATAAAGGAGTTATTTGCATTGGCGTTAGAGAATTACGAAAAGGAGGTGCTTGACGATGAGACCGATTAGTGTGGAGTTTCAGGCATTTGGACCTTATAGAGAAAGAGAAATAGTGGATTTTGAGGAATTGTCTTCAAAAGGCTTGTTTTTGATATGTGGTGAAACCGGTAGTGGGAAGACTATGATTTTGGATGCTATCACATATGCTTTATATGGAAAAAGCAGTGGCAGTCAAAGAGAAGATTTGCAATCGGCAAGATGTAAGCATAGCCAGTGGGGCGTGGATACAGTAGTTGATTTTAAATTTGAGGTAAACGGCAAAATATATAGGTTTGAAAGAAGACTTGAATGTAAGAGAAGTAATTTGTCAGCAAAGATGAATGCGTATATTTTAAATGATGAAGGTATATTTGAGCCTTTATTTGAAAATTGTAAAGATGTGGACATGAGGAAAAAAGCACAGGAATTGATTGGACTCGATTACGATCAGTTCAGACAGGTTATATTATTGCCACAGGGGCAGTTTGAAAAGCTTTTAACAG
The DNA here is from genome assembly GCA_964515325.1 of uncultured Roseburia sp. GTDB lineage: Bacteria > Bacillota > Clostridia > Lachnospirales > Lachnospiraceae > SVEL01. The sequence goes on from CAZESO010000121.1 coordinate 6,915, forward strand.
CAGATTCGTCAGAAAAAGAGCAGGTTCTTGTTAATATTTTTGGTGTGGACAAATGGAAGAAAATCGCTGAATGCTTGTATTCTAAAGCAGAGGAAAGAAGAAATAGTTTAAGAAAAACTAAAGAATTATTACAGAACAGATTGGCAGATGAAGAATGTAGTACAG
>CAZESO010000122.1:0-7059 GCA_964515325.1 uncultured Roseburia sp.
GACTTCTGCTCAGGATCATAAGCGTGCTAAAGATAATGATGAAGGATTAAATACAGGTGGTATGGGAACATTTTCACCGAGTCCGTTCTATACAGCAGAAGTTGATGAATTCTGTAAGAAATACATATATCAGAAGACTGTTGATGCCATGAAGGCAGAAGGAAGAGAGTTCAAGGGAATAATTTTCTTTGGTCTTATGCTTACACCAAATGGTCCAAAGGTGCTTGAATATAATGCAAGATTTGGTGATCCTGAAACACAGGTAGTTCTTCCTAGAATGAAGAATGACATTGTAGAGGTATTTGAGGCTTGTATCGATGGAACATTAGATCAGGTGGAATTGGAATTTGAAGATAATGCAGCAGTATGTGTTGTCCTTGCATCAGATGGTTATCCTGAACATTATGAAAAAGGCTTCAAAATTACAGGCTTAGAGAACTTTGAAGGAAGAGATGACTATTTTGTATTCCATGCAGGAACTAAATTCGATGGGGATGACATCGTAACAAATGGTGGCAGAGTATTAGGTGTAGTTGCTAAGGGAGATAATTTAAAGAATGCTCGTGCAAATGCATATGAAGCAACAAAGCTTGTTGATTTTGCAAACAAGTATATGAGAAATGATATTGGAAAGGCTATAGATGAAGTATAATTAGCCTTGACTTGTGGACTCCTCTTTAAGGCTAAAGAGGAGTCTATGTGATTAATAGAGAAACTGGTAGAATATGGGAGATACAGATGAAAATTATCCAAAATAGAAGAAAACTGAATATGATATGTTATCTGCTTATAGTAACGATATTAGTTAGCTTTATTCCTAGTTTGGGTTTAAATATAGCATATGCATATACTGAAAAAACCGGCGTGGTTTATGATGGTACACTTAATATTAGAAGTGGACCGGGGACAGGATATGAAGTGATAGGTCAGTATGCGGATGGTGCGATAGTTAATATTGTGGATGAAGCACAGGCCAGTGATGGTTCCACATGGTACAAGGTGAGATTTAAGAAATCTGGTGTAGATACATATGGGTATGTACATAGTATGTGGGTTACAAATGTGCAGGATGTTATTGAATATACAGAGGATGCAGATTTTGAAGCGTACTTAAATTCACAAGGTTTTCCGGAAAGCTATAAAGATGGGCTCAGGGCATTGCATGCCAAGTATCCTAAATGGGTATTTGTAGCAGACCATCTTGACTATACATGGGAATATGCTTTGAATGGACAATCGGTTTTGGGTAGAAATCTTATTAGTTCAAGTTCTATTAGTTCGTGGAAGTCCCTTGAAAATGGAGCATATGATTGGGTGAATGGTAAATGGATAGGATTTGACTCTGATTCGTGGGTGTGTGCTTCGAAGGAAATTATTGCTTACTATATGGATCCTAGAAACTTTTTAGATGAAGAAAGTATTTTTCAATTCCAATTACAATCATATAATGCAAGTATACATAATGTAGATGGCCTTAGGACGTTGGTGTCAGGAAGCTTTTTGGCAACTGGATCGATTATCAATGATGAAACTAATGTTGCTACAAGTTATGTGGATATGATAATTCTTGCAGCGCAGAAATCAGGTGTAAGTCCATATCTTTTAGCTTCGAGTATTATATTTGAAATGGGAAGTAATGGCAGTAGTAATAGTATATCCGGTACATTGAAAGGATATGAAGGATATTATAATTACTACAACTGGGGAGCATATGCGGCAAATGGTTTAACAGCAATTCAAAATGGTCTTGCATATGCAAAAGAGACAGATGCGGCAACACTTAGACCTTGGAATACCAGATATAAGGCACTTATTGGTGGTGCCATGAAATTTGGTAATGATTATATTAATCAAGGTCAGGATACTGCTTACTATAAAAAATTTGATTATGTGGGTTCTCCATTTTCGCACCAATATATGACCAATATAATGGGTGCGTATTTAGAAGGTACAGAATCGGCGGAAGGATATTCGCAATCCATAAGAAAGAGTACAGGTCTAGTGTTTAAGATTCCTGTCTTTAAGGAAATGCCGGAGACAGCAGCGGTTTGTCCGACAGGTGACGGAAGTCCTAACAATGTTTTAAAAGCTCTTAGTGTTGATGGATATTCTTTGACACCGACATTTGCATACTATACACAAAGTTATTCATTGGTAGTTGAGAATAATGTTAGCAGTATAAAAGTTTCTGCTACGGCTATGGATAGTACAGCTGGCGTGACGGGGACAGGTACGATAAATTTGAAAGAAGGACTGAATGAAATTAAACTTACAGTTACATCCCAAAGCGGAAGCAAGAGAGAATATGTAATTTCGGTGGTTAGGAAGAGTTTGAATTCAGAAACACCGGAGGTGACACCACCAACCACCGGAGCAACACCTCAAATAAGCACTACATTTGTGGTAAATAATACAGATAAAACCATTGGTGGAATATCGGTAAAAACAGATGTCTCGACATTTATATCTAAAATTAGTGTGACAAACGGTGCAATATCGCTTGTAGATAAAAATGGTACAGCAAAGAGTAGTGGTTTGGTGGCAACAGGGGATAAGCTTGTTGTGAAAGACGGCAATGGTGCTGTAAACAGCCAATATACATTAGTGTTATATGGTGATGTTAATGGTGATGGCGACATTAATCTTAAGGATGCATATATAGTTAGAAAATATTTGCTCTCAGAGATGAGTATTGAGGGAATATATCTAAAGGCCGGAGATGTAAACAGGAAGGCTGATGGAGTAGATCTTAAAGATGCATATATAATGAGAAAATTCATCTTGGGTGAGATGTCAATAAATCAACAGTAGTTAGTGGAGGAAAGATATGAAAAATACATTTTTGAAAATAGCGAAGTTCATAGTGGTTGCTATGGTTATGATGGTAATGGTAGGCGTAAATGCTGATGACATTTATGCTACAGATGCCAGCGTAACTGTATCTTCAGCAACTGTTGAAGAAGGTTCAGAGGTTTCTGTGACAGTAACTGTGTCTTCGGCAGATAAAATGGCAGCTTACAATTTATTGTTAACATATGACGCAAATATGCTTGAATATGTTAGTGGTGCAGATGGTGGCGGAAATGGAGCTGTTAAGCTTCTTAATGAACTTTTTGAGGATACATCAGTAACAAGAACATTAGTGTTTAAAGCTAAAAAAGCAGGGACAGTAGCTGTTAATGTTGATACTGCAGCAAGTAGCATTATTGATATGCAGATAGAAGATTGTAATGTTGCCATAACAAATGGTTCAGTAACAGTTAATGCAAAAGTTACATCTTCTGCAAATAATTATCTTTCCTCTTTGGAAGTTGTTGGTGTAAGAGAAGATGGTTCTACTGCGGCATATAATATAACTCAGAGAAACACTAATGTAGTTGGATTTAATAAAGATGAACTTAAATATATGGCATATGTTGCTAATGATATAGTAAAATTTGCAGTTACAGCAGTACCGGAAGATGCAACTGCAACTGTAGCAGTAAATGGTGTGGAACTGGTTGAAGGAGGCGCAAACGCAACAACAATTACTGTAACAGCACAGAATGGTGAGGTGAGAGAATATATAATTAACACTTATAGAGTTCCTTCAGAGACGGAGGCAGAGACACCTTCTGAACCGGAGTCTGAGACAGAACCGGGAACAGAACCAGGAACAACACCTGCTGTGGATAAAGAAGTAACAATAGGGGCAGATGTATTTGTAGTTACAAATATATCAGAGGATGTTGTGTTACCGGAAGGATTTTCGACATTTGAATATACATATGAAGGTCAGATATATATAGCAGCAAAGGGTGAGGCAAAGAAACTTACTATAATGCAGCTTGTGAAAAAAGGAACAGAAGAAAAAGCTCTTTATGTGTATGATGAAAATGGCAAGATATTTTACAAATTCGTAAATATACAGATAACAAATAAGATGTACACAGTAACAGATAAGCCGGAAGATGTTAAGGTACCGGAAGATTTTGAGGAATCACTCTTGAATATTGATGGTGAAATGTTAAATATTTGGGTGAATAAGAATGATGATACTATTTATTTATTCTATGGAATGAATTGGAATGGTGAATCAGGATGGTATCTCTATGATTCGAAAGAAAAGACTGCAATGAGATATGTTGCTATGGGTTCGGTAGAAGTATCTAATACTGTTACACCACAGCCGGATTCAAATAATGAAACAACGAGTTTTTCAAATGCAAAAAATAACAATGAAGAATATACTTCGCCAAATATTGTAATAATGATTGTAGAAGCAGTGATTATTCTTGTTTTAGTAATAGTTATGATAATTATTCTTAAGAAAAAAGAGAATGAGTTAGAAGATGAATTGGAAGATGACTTCTATGGTGTGAAAACCGAGGATGTGGCAGAGGTAGTTGAAGAGGAAGCTGAAGAGGCAGAAGAAATAATAAATGAAGAAATTGCAAATGAAGAAATTGCAAATGAAGAAACTATAGAAGAAACTATAGAAGAGACAGAAGAAATGCTGTCAACAGAAGAGTTCAGCTTAGTTGGTGAAATTGAAAATATTATGGAAGATGAGATGAATTCAGAAGAATTAGATTCAGATGAGATGAATTCAGAAGAAACAGATTCGGAAGAAATAGATTCGGAAGAAGAAATTTTGGCAGAAGCTATTATGGAAGAAGAGGTAGAAGATGGTCTTGAAGAGAAGTTCGAAGAAGAGGTGGAAGATGGTCTTGAAGAGAAGTTCGAAGAAGTTGTTGAAGAGAAAGTGAAAGAACCGGAAACTACAGAAGAATTGGAATTAGTGGATGTAACAGAAGAAGCAGAAGAGATTGTGAAATCAAACATAAGCATAGAAGAAATGCTTAGTGATTCATCAACATCTTTAAACGAGGATGAACTTGATATGGTATTAGATAAATTACTCGGAGATGAGTAGATAAAATATATCAGAATGGAGAAGCAAAAATGCAGGAAAAATTTACAAAAAGCGCGAAACAGGCCATAGAGGAAGCTGGGCGAATTGCTAAAAGACTTGATCATGGATATGTGGGTTCAGAACACCTGTTAACAGGGCTTACTGCAATTAAAGAGGGAACAGCATCTATAGTACTTGAAAGGTTTAAAATAACGACAGAAAAATTAATCGACTTAATAGAACAATTTATTGATCCTGTTAAGTCTGTGGCGGTATGCGAACCAGAAGAATTTTCGCCAAAGGCAAAGAAAATTATTGAAAACAGTGCAAAAGAAGCATTGAGATTTGGAAGTAAACAGATAGGTACAGAACATCTTTTAATTGCGATATTAAAAGAAAACGAATGTGCGGCACCGCGTCTCATAAACACAATTGGAGTAAATGTGCAGAAATTGTATGTGGAATTGCTGATGGCAATGGGTGAGGACCCTGCTAAACATAGGGATGATTTACAGAATGGTAAATCAGGAAAAGGTTCTAGGGACAATACATTTTTAGAACAGTTTAGCACAGATTTGACACAAAAAGCGGAAGATGGCAGATTAGATCCGGTTATTGGACGAGAGGATGAAATACAAAGAATTATTCAAATTCTTTGTAGGAGAAGTAAAAATAATCCTTGTCTTGTTGGTGAACCTGGTGTTGGAAAGACAGCCATCGTTGAAGCTTTGGCTATGAGAATCGCAAAGGGAGAGGTTCCTGAAAATATTAAAGATTTGAGAATACACACTCTTGATTTATCAGCAATGGTAGCAGGCTCTAAATATAGAGGCGAATTTGAAGAACGTATTAAAAAGATGATAAATGAAGTAATAGCTCTTGGAAACATAGTGTTGTTTATTGATGAAATACACACTATTATTGGAGCAGGTGGTGCAGAAGGGGCAATTGATGCAGCTAATATATTAAAACCTGTTCTCGCCAGAGGAGAGATTAAGGTAATTGGAGCTACAACAATTGGTGAATATAGAAAGCACTTTGAAAAAGATGCTGCATTAGTAAGAAGGTTTCAACCAATTAATGTAGAAGAACCATCTGTAGAAGAGACTATTGCAATAGTAAAGGGATTAAGAGCAAATTATGAACAACATCATAAGGTGGTTATTACGGATGAATGTATTGAAACTGCCGTTAAAATGGCTGAAAGATATATTAATGATAGAAGATTTCCGGATAAAGCCATTGATTTGATTGATGAAGCAGCATCAAGGGTTAGTCTTGACAATTTTAATAAGCCAAAAGAAATTGATGAGATAAAAGAAAAATTACAGCAGCTTCATGAAGAAAAAGAAGAGGCAGTGATAAAAGATAAGCTTTCTGAGGTGTCAAAGATTATTGCTGAAGAAAAGAAGCTAAAGGATAAACTTCAAAAGGTGGAAAATAAATGGAAAAATTCATCTAAGAACAAGAAGACAATAGTAGATGAAAATCATATTGCTGAAGTGGTATCCTTGTGGACAAAAATTCCGGTTAAGAAACTTGGAGAAGCTGAAAGCAGCCGACTTTTGAAACTTGAGAAGATTTTGCATGAAAGAGTTGTAGGGCAGGAAGAAGCTGTTACAGCTGTAGCAAAAGCAATAAGAAGAGGAAGGGTTGGACTTAAAGACCCTAAGAGACCAACAGGTTCGTTTATGTTTTTAGGACCAACAGGTGTTGGTAAAACAGAACTTGCAAAGGCTGTTGCAGAAGCGGTTTTTGGAAGTGAAAAATCCATTATCAGAGTTGATATGTCAGAGTATATGGAGAAACACAGTGTGTCGAAAATTATCGGTTCACCTCCGGGATATGTAGGTTTTGATGATGGGGGACAATTGAGCGAGCAGGTAAGAAAAAATCCGTATTCTGTAATTCTATTTGATGAAATTGAGAAAGCGCATCCGGATGTGTTTAATGTGCTTCTTCAGGTACTTGATGATGGACATATAACAGATGCTAAGGGCAGATTTATTGATTTTAAAAATACTATCATAATAATGACATCAAATGCAGGTGCTGAACGTATTGTTGAACAGAAAAAGCTTGGATTTGCAACAGGTGAAAATCATAAGGCTGACCATGAAACTATGAAGAAAAATGTCATGGAAGTAGTAAAGAAAATGTTTAAG
>CAZESO010000123.1:0-7056 GCA_964515325.1 uncultured Roseburia sp.
TAATACACCATGGTTGTTATCAGAAATTGCAATAGATGCAATTTTTAAGAAAACAAAGTTGAAGAAGTATTGTAATAGCGATAAGCCTGCATATAAGCATTTTTATGATATTGTTATAAATGATGATAATCTGATGGAGTATTTTGAAAAATTATTTGTATCGAATAGTGTTGAAGATTTTATGAAAAAGGGATATGGGTATGTGATGGAAAATAGAGAAAGGATTTGGTGAGGTATGAATGAATCTGTAGTGAAAGTTTCTATGCAGGATGAAAATGAGTTAAACTGTAGTTATGCAATTATATCAAAAGACAGTACAAGTATTGTTATTATTTTGAAAAAGAAGGAATGTGGTATTTTTGATTATGATGTCATTAAGAGAAAAGATTTTAGATATGAATACTTATTGCTAAAACATTATGATAGTGAGTCTGTTTCATATAAGGATTTTTTGAAATTAATAGGTAAAATGTGTACAAAGGATAAAAATAGTAAGTATTTTGGAAATCACAAACAAGAAGATAATAGGATGGTTGCTGATAGTATGGGAGCAAGAATGATAAATGAGGATGAGAAAAGTGCATATGATGAAAGGTACAATGATTATAAGAAATGTGTAGTAGAAAATATAGCTTATCTGTAAATAGTTATATTAGCGTTAATTAAGTGTAGGAGAATGAAGATGATTACATATAGTGAAGCTAATACAGAATATATGTATGAAGTAGAAAAAATATATATTTACAAAATGCAACAATTGTGTATAATATAAGTAGATAGATTGAATTTAACAAGAAGAAAGTGCTACCGTAAAGTAAACGGTTGCACCTAATTAATTGATTATAGAATGATTATAACCGCTTAGTTTGGTCGCTAGGGCGGTTATTTTCTTTTACTGGAGAGCTTGCCAATAGTATAACCCAAAGCATATGCTCCACCAGTAAATGTTGCTAGAACAAGAGTAAAACTGAAAAGTATTTCAATAGTCACCATTTCGAGCATCCCCCTTTCACAATATATTTCTTGCAATCAAAAGATATCTATGTAAACAGAGGGTTCAGTCCCTCTGGAAGAGGGCAACCGCCTACCGTACTTAGTAGCACTTCCATTTCTATTCTATCATATTGTCACTTGTTGTCAAATATTATTAGCTGTTTTTCTTCCTTTGTTTTTAATGTTATTTTATTTTGAAGTGCATTTTTTTCAAAAAAATTTTGTTTTAACACATAATGTATTTGTAACTAATAAAATTTTATAAAGTATAGAAAGTGAGGAAAAGCTAATGAGTACATTGAAAGAATTACAGATTAAAATTGAGAGACTTGAGGTTGAATTGAGGCGAGCCATTATTAATCATGAATCTTATGATTATATATATGACTTAGAGATTCAAATTGCTGAATTCAAAGAGAAATTGGCTGAATTAACATGTCATGTGGACAAAGACGAACTCGAAAGAACGAAATGTTATTGTGAAGAAGAGCGTTCGTTATTCTGATTGTTGTCAAGTAGAGGGCAAGAGATATAATTCTCATGCTCTTTGAACTGTTGACTGATTAATTTTATATTTACAAATGTTTCTATTTAAATTATATACAATCTTATTAATTATTGGTATATAATAAAAATATTATTATATTAATTATTGGAGATATGTATATTATGAGTTTAGTACAAGCTATTATTTCAAAGGATTTTATTTTAGTGGGAGCTGATAAAAGAGGCAATTATTCAGATGGATCAAAACTGGATAATTGCAACAAAATAATAAAACTGAATAATGGTATTATTTTTGCCTGTACGGGTGGTATATTGGACAATTTCAAATTGTTTGATGGATACTGTGATCATTCGGATTTGTTAGGATTGATTAATTCAGAAAATGAATTTAATATTTCTTATAATGATTTTGTAATAGAAATAGCCAATAGATTTCATAAAATGTATCAAAAACATATAGATTCTACAAATGATATTCAATATGATATAGGAAGTATTATCTGTGGACATAATGGCAAAGAATTTGAAGTAACTGTTTTTAGTTTAGGTGGTAAAGACGAATCTCAAAATGGAATTCATAAAGCCACAAAACCAGTAAATTTTCCATATAAAGGTGTAAGTATTGGTGAACCTCAACATTTGAATATGCTTGAAACTTTGGTTGAACAAACTTTTTTTAAGTACGGCGAATTGACTATAAGATTATATAAAAATATTATGTTGGATGTTTTTGAACAAGGTGCAAAAACAGATAGTACAATTAACAATATTGTTTGTTTCGAAAAAATACGAAGAAAGGATGTGATTTTATAATTAATAAAGATTATATAAATATGAAAAAATAATAAAGGTACTATGCTATTTGAAATTTTGGAACACACTTCATGATAGAATAGATCTTTTTTCGTTGACTAATTATTGCTAATTTGCGAATTAAAGGTATTTTAGATTTGTGGATTGACATATATCTAAAATAAATGTAATATAATATTAAAGACAGGCAACTTGAGTGTCTGCCAAGCGTGGAAGTAAGGTGTTGTGCCTGAGAGCAGTGCCTTATGAGCTTTATACGGGTTTGACATTTACCACAATCTGGCTAGAAGTCAAAAACTTCGAAAGAAAATGTTGAGAGACTCTGCTTGATGCAGGGTCTCTTTTTTTATAAAAAGAGTTTGATGTTTTATTATTTTTTTGGGGAAGGAGAGGAGATTGTGCGTAATATTTATATAACCTTGTGTGGTGATAATTGTAATGAATGTCCAAGATATAATGTACATAGTAATGAGGAGTTACAAAAGGTAGCTGAATTGTGGTATAAAGTAGGTTGGAGAGATAAAGTGGTTTCAAATGAAGAAATTGCTTGTACAGGTTGTTCTTCACATAAAGAGTGTACATATGATTTGGTTAATTGCACGAAAATACATAATGTGCAAAAGTGTAATCAATGTCTTGAATTTCCGTGCAAAAAGATTAGTGATATGTTAGAACGTTCTAGGGGATATCAGCAGCATTGTAAAGAAGTGTGTTCTAAAGAAGAATATGTGATGCTAGAAAAAGCATTCTTTGATAAGGAAAACAACTTGAAGAAATAACTCAGCCTTGGATTTAAAGAATTTGAAGTGTTTCCGACATTGTGGGATGAAGCAAATCCATGTCAAGTATATGTGATGGCGTTATAAGTGGAAAAGTGGCTGAAAAATATACTAATTTAAGGAAAATTACTGTTTACAAGACATTACTGTTTGCATAATGATTATTTTATATTAAACAGTAAATAAATGGCAATTATAGTAGTTTTAGAACTTTTTTTACTGTTTGGGTGTATGATTTTATGGGCTGAACAGTAAATTTTATGGAAGACTCGAATTATGTAAACTAAATAACTAGTTATATGGCATATAGCCTTTTAGAAATAAAGTTGTTCCATTCTCATTTACAATATTCGAAGAATGCTGTAATATATTAGGTAGTGATAATGAACGGGAAAATTAAATATACGAGGAGGCATTAGTGTGAAAAATAATGTCGATACGATTATTTTTCACACGGCTATTTGTGCCGAAGCGTCACAAATGAGCCCTGATGCGACACCAGAAATCGCATAGCGACTTTCTGGTGCGCGATTCCTACGCAACGCTTCGGAATGGAGATTAATATGAATTATAGAATGGAACATCCAAATCCTCAATTTGAAAGAGAGTATTGGATGAATTTAAATGGAGAATGGGACTTTGCATTTGATTTTGGTAAAAGTGGTGTGGAATGTAAATGGTATCTAGCAGATGATGAGGCTATGAAGCATTTTGACAAGAAAATAAATGTACCATTTTGCCCTGAAAGTAAGTTAAGTGGCATTGGATATAAAGATTTTATACCAGCCGTGTGGTATCGTCGTACAGTAGAATTTAACGAAATGCAAATTAAGGAAAGAGTATTATTGCATTTTGGTGCAGTTGATTATGAATCAAGAGTGTATGTTAATGGCAAGGAAGTAGGACAGCATATAGGCGGATACAGCTCATTTGAATTCGATATTACAGAGTATGTAAATGTTGGAAAAAATGATATAGTTGTATATGCCGAGGATGATGTGAGAAGTGGCTTGCAACCTAGAGGCAAGCAGGCTGGTTCGTATTATTCAATGGGATGTGATTACACAAGAACTACAGGAATATGGCAGACAGTATGGATTGAATTTGTGCCGAAATCATATGTGAAGAGTGTAAAATATTATCCGGATATTCAGGAAAAGTGTTTTAATGTTGATGCAAAGGTGTGTGGAAGTGGTAAGCTTACAGTAACAGCAAGATATGAAGGAAAAGTTTGTGGTAGTGTAAGTAAAAATGTATATGGACATGACAATAAGCTGAAATTACCAGTGGATGAGATATATTTATGGGAATGTGGCAAAGGCAGATTGTATGATATAACATTGAGCTATATGATAGAGGATAATGGAAATGAGATTGTAGATACTGTATACAGTTATGCCGGTATGCGAGAAGTAAGATTGGATGGATATAAGTTCTTACTAAATGGAAAAACTGTGTTCCAACGAACTGTATTAGATCAGGGCTTTTACAGAGAGGGAATATATACAGCACCAAGTGATGAGGCATTATTAAATGATATTAAGCTTTCTATGGATTTAGGTTTTAATGGTGCAAGACTTCATCAGAAGATATTTGAACCGAGATTTTTATATCATTGTGACAGAGAGGGATATCTTGTATGGGGTGAGCACGGCAACTGGGGACTTGATTTATCTAATCCAGAGGCATTTTTAAACTTTATGCCGGAATGGCTAGAAGCTGTTGAGAGAGATTTTAACCATCCTTCAATTATAGGTTGGTGTCCGTTTAACGAGACTTGGGATTATTGCGGAAAGAGACAGAATGATAAGATACTTGCAAATATTTATAAGCTGACAAAGGCTCTTGACAGCACAAGACCATGTATTGATACATCAGGTAACTTCCATGTAGTTACAGACATTTATGATTTGCATAATTACAGACAGGATGTTAAGGAGTTTGCTGAGTGTTATGACGAATTTGGAAAGGGTGGTAGCTTTAGAGAAGAACATCCGACAAGACAGCATTATACGGAAGGATTGCCTGTATTTATCAGTGAATATGGCGGAATTAAATGGAATGTCGATGAAAGTCAGACAGATGCGTGGGGATACGGCGATGCACCAAAAACGGAGGAAGAATTTATTAAGAGATACGAAGGATTGACAAATGTATTACTTGATAATCCGTATATTATGGGCTTTTGTTATACACAGTTGTATGATATTGAGCAGGAGACTAATGGATTGTATGATTATGATAGGAAACCGAAGTTTGATGTGGAGATATTTAGGAGAATAAATAGTAGAAAAGCAGCGATTGAGGAATAGAAAAAGTCCGGGATAACCTGTATATAGGATATCCCGGATATTTCAATATCGTCCATGATTTCTAGTTACTTATAATATTTTTTTAGATATTCATCTGCAGCTGTTTCTGAAATGTCAAATTTAGCAAGAAGTTTAGATTTAATCATTTCAATTGTATTGTTGTCATCTTTCAAGAGTTCAATTATTGCTTTAATACTTTCTTCTAGAGCTTCATGATGACCTTCATTTTTGCCTGAAATAAATGCGTGATATTTAGCTGATTCAATTATTTTCTCCATAGACATATATCTTTCACCTACTTTTATATCACTTTTGATAGTATCGACTATATCTTGAATCTGTTTTAAATAAGGATCAATGGCATTATCTTTAGTAGTATGAGTCATATGTTTTAGCAAGTGTCCTAGTTCTGGTGAACCACCTAACTTACCATCAGTGTATAAAAACAGATTCGTTACACCATCATTATACGCTAGTTGATTATTTTCTACCACTACATTTTTTACAGTATAAAGCATGCGATTATCTCCAAAAGGATCGTATGGTAATATCCATATAGATATTAGCTCAGGGAGTGATTTGAAGGGTTCTTTTGTTTTTAATAACTTGATATCTGTTAATGAATTGTAGTAGCGAGTTCTCTTTGCTAAATCAGGCTCATAATAATCGTTAGGTTCAATATCGTGTATTTCGTCAATTTTACCTTCGGAGTCAGATACTATCTAGTTCGCGACCTGTAGCACGCTTAATAATTATTCTGGCTATTGTTTTTGCATTTTTAGGATTTTCCATTGAAGAGTCAAATAAAAAAGAATTGATTTTTTGAATGGACGATATTGATGATTTGAATTATAGCATCTGATTTTAGATTATGCAATATATAAAATAGTTGTTGAAGGGTTAAAGTTGGGGTATAATTGAAAAAGAGATTGGAGAGTGAAATATGCAAAAGCAAAGAAATATGACATCAATTTTTTTATGTTGTAAAGACAAGATATTATTATTAAACAGGCAAGGGGGAAGCGTAGTAGATAATGTCTGGATTGGTTCGGCAGGAGGACATTTCGAAGAGTTTGAATTAAATGATGCAAGAGCGTGTGTACTAAGAGAATTGAATGAAGAATTGTCTTTGACAGAAGATATGTTAAGTGATTTGAAGCTGAGATATATTACATTAAGACATACCAAAGGTGAAATACGCATTAACTATTTCTATTTTGCAAATCTTGCAAATGGTACTGAAATGGAATTGGAATCCAATGAAGGTGTGCTTAAATGGTTTAGCTATGAAGAAATAAAGGAACTTGGAATGTCATTTTCAGGGCAAAAGGTAATGAAACATTATATGGAAATTGGAAGGTATAATCAAGCAATTTATGGTGGAATTGCAGATGACACAAAAGTTGTGTTTACAGAAATGCCGGAATATTAGATTGGAGGAGTAAATTATAATGCGAACAGAAGTTGTAACACTTACAAACATGTGTATGGTATATGATGATAAAGGAAATGTTCTTGTTCAGGACAAGGTTGACGAAAAATGGTGTGGTTTGACATTTCCGGGTGGACATATTGAAAAGGGAGAATCTTTTGTGGATTCAGTAATTCGTGAAGTATATGAAGAAACAGGACTTACAATAAAATGTCCAAGA
>CAZESO010000124.1:0-6893 GCA_964515325.1 uncultured Roseburia sp.
TTCTCTGTAGCCTTATACTCAGCAATCTTATTGTTAATATATGTAGCAACCTTCTGAAGATACTCTTCGCTTTCGTATCCGCTTAATGTATATATCTTACCATTTATAATAACTTCTGTATTGTTCTTTGACGACATCTAACCCGCTCCATTTCACATATTAATTCTATCTTATAAATAATAACACTAAATGATAAAATAGACAAGTCAAAATACTATTTTAACCCTAAATGTCTGTAAGCATTTTCAGTAGCCATACGACCTCTTGGTGTTCTCTGTATAAAACCATTCATAATAAGATATGGTTCATAAACGTCTTCAATTGTACCAGCATCTTCACCTAATGCAGCTGCAAGGGTATCCAAACCTACAGGACCACCTGAAAACTTATCAATTATTGTCTCTAATATATTCCTGTCACCATTATCAAGTCCATACTTATCCACTTCCAACAAATCAAGTGCATAATTAGCTACTTCTGTGGTAATAACTCCATCATACATAACTTCGGCATAATCTCTAACTCTCTTTAATAATCTGTTAGCAAGTCTCGGTGTGCCTCTTGAACGCTTAGCCATCTCAATAGCACCCTCAGAATCAATATCAACCCCAAGAACGTTTGCAGACCTCTTAATAATGTCAGTCAACTCCTTAACACTATAAAATTCAAGTTTATTAATAACACCAAATCTGTCTCTTAATGGTGCTGTAAGTAAACCTGCTCTTGTAGTTGCGCCAATAAGTGTAAATTTAGGCAAATCAATTCTAAGAGACTTAGCTGTTGGTCCCTTACCTATAACAACATCAATAGCGAAATCCTCCATAGCAGGATATAAAACTTCTTCCACCTGTCTGTTAAGACGATGAATTTCATCGATGAATAACACATCTCCTTCATTGAGACCATTCAATATAGCGGCTAAATCTCCCGGCTTCTCAATGGCAGGACCGCTTGTGATCTTTATCTTAACCCCCATCTCGTTGGCAATAATACAAGACAATGTGGTCTTTCCAAGCCCCGGAGGTCCATAGAATAACACATGATCCAAAGGTTCATGTCTTCTCTTGGCAGCTTCTATGTATACCTTAAGATTTTCTTTAGCCTTACTTTGGCCGATATAATCGTCTATTGCTGATGGTCTCAAAGAAGATTCATAAACTTTCTCTTCGCCAAGCATATCTGTATTTATAACACGTCTTTCCATAAAATCTCCATTCATCTCATATTAGATTAACATCCTAAGAGCTTTCTTGATAATATCTTCTGATGACATATCTTCTGATACATCAACCTGTTTAACAGCTTTGACAGCTTCAGATTGGCTATATCCCAGCGCCACAAGAGCCATTACTGCTTCGTTCTTCATCTCTGACAATCCAATAGCCGGCTTAATATTCGTATCAGAATCCCCGTTAAGTGTATTTTCAATTGCATCCTCTAATTTTAACTTATCCTTTAGTTCAAGAATAAGCTTTGAGGCTGTTTTGGCACCTATACCAGGCGATTTAGCAATTGTTTTAGAATCCTCTGATGCCACAGCAAATCTTAATTCATTAGTAGTCATTACTGATAATATGGACAAAGCACCTTTAGGACCAATACCATTAACAGTAATAAGAAGCTTGAAAACATCCAGTTCATCTTTACTTTTAAAACCAAAAAGTTGCATTGCATCTTCTCTTACATTGAGATATGTATATAATTTGACTTCACTTCCGATACCATCAATATGTTCTAATGTTTTACCTGATACAAATACATTATAACCAATACCGCCTACGGCAATAACCACATAATCTGTGGAGATATATTCAATTTCACCTTTCAAAAATGCTATCATTTTTAACAATCTCCTTTAAAACCTTTATAATAAATTTTGAAATAAAACCTATAAATAAACCGGTAATTATTCCGCCGATAAGAAGAACCGGTAAATAAAAGAATAAACCGGGAATATCAGTTACTAAATATGCCGCAATAAGCTGTCCTATATTATGAAATAGTGCACCTATAATGCTGACGGTAATTATAGAAAACAATCTAAATCTTTTAGCTAAAAACATTGTCAAAAGGCTTAATATTCCACCGGACAAGCTGAATAACAAGCTTAAAACATTACCAAACAATATTCCATTAATAAAAATGCGCAAAAGGTTTATAACCATAGCTTCTTTTAATGAAAATACATACAGTACTGAAAGTACTGTAATATTGGCAAGTCCAAGCTTTAGTCCGTAACCGTATGTTAATGGTAATAAAAATTCTATATAACTAAGAATTAACGAAAAAGCTGTGAATAAAGCTAAAATTGCAACTCTACGCGAGGCTTTCTTCATATTATTGGTCGCCTCCTTTAATCTCTATAACCAGCTTATGAGGAAGGCATATTATGCTTTCGCCAATCGAGCTTATATGTCCGTGATTTACACAAATCTTGTCTCTGCAAGTACTTTCAGAAACATAAGCTTTGTGGTCTTGTATAACTAATGTATTACCTGTAGAAAGTTCGATGGTAATATCTTTGGCTAAATCATACTTCTCATAAACCTCACCATCAATAGTGACAGTAACATAAGTACCTTCTGTCTTATATATATTTATAATTATGGCAATAATTACAGAAATAACTACTATAATCATAATAACCAAAATATCATTTTTGTACTTCTTAAACACTGTACCCCTCCATAAAACGAACTTATGTTCTTATACTAACATAATATTATCTTTTATTCAAGAAAAATATTGTAATTTTATCAAAAACTTATTATTATATTTCTATAAGAAATTGGAGTAAAGAAATGAGCAGAAAAAAACATATATTTTATGCCCTGATGATGTTTGTATTAACATTTATCCTTATATTCGTGGGCAATCGATTAACAAAAAAAGAATACAGTAATGAATTAATAAGTGAGACAGCATTCTATTTTGATACATTTATCACTATACAGGTATATGATTGCAAAGATAATTATAATAACAATGTAGAAAGCAGAGAAGATTTAATAGAGCTTATTGACAATGCTTTGGCGCTTTGTGGTAAATATGAAATGGTGTTTTCTAAAACAAATATTAACAGTGAATTATATAAGTTAAACAATAGTTCTAAAGAGAATATTAAAATTTCAAAAGAGCTATATGATATTATTAATAAGTCCTTGTATTACTCCAAACTTACTGATGGTAAATTTGATGTTACAATATCCAAATTATCAGATGTCTGGAATTTCAAAAAAGAAAGGGTTCCAGACGAACTTATGATATTTCACAAACTTAGATCCGTTGATTATAACAATATTGCTTTGACTGATATTAATGACAATTATTATATCACTCTGAAAAATGATACTGAAATTGATCTTGGAGGTATTGCCAAGGGCTATATAGCAGATAAGCTTAAATTTTATTTAACTAAAAACGGCATCTCAAGTGGCATTATTAACCTCGGTGGTAATATAGTTGTAATCGGTGATAAACCTAATCATTCTGATTACAATATAGGAATACAAGAACCTTTCAGCGATGATGGTACCAGCATTTGCAGTGTAAATGTATCTGACAAATCTGTTGTAACCTCCGGTGTTTATGAAAGAATGTTTGAAAAGGATGGTGTGTTATATCATCATATAATTGATCCTGATACAGGTTATCCTTCTGACTCGGGATTATATTCAGCTACTATTATTTCTGATAAATCTGTAGATGGTGATGCTCTTAGTACAATTTGTGTATTATTAGGAGCTTCTGATGCTATAGAACTTATAAACAGTATTGATGGTGTTGAATGTATACTTGTAACAGAGGATTACGAACTAATTTTATCAGAAGGCTTAAACAAACAAGGGAAAGTAATTAGCCTCAACTAATTACTTTCCCTTGTTATTTATTTTTATGAATTTTTTACTTCTACTGTTTAATAATCTTAACAGGACATTTATTAGCACAAATACCACAGTTCTTACATTTACTATAGTCAATCTTAGCTACATTATCCTCTATAGTAATTGCATCAAACTTACAATTCTTAGCACATAAACCACAGCCTATACAACCAACACTGCATACTGCTTTTACATCCTTGCCTTTATCCTTGTTATTACAAGCTACCTTATATTTTGAATTGTATGGTATTATTTCTATGAGCTTTTTAGGACAGACTGCAACACATTTACCGCAGGATGTACATTTTTCTTTATCAATCACTGCAATTCCGTTTTCAATGGTAATAGCATCAAAATTACATGCATTCACACAACTGCCAAGTCCCATACAGCCATAAGAACACTTTTTAGGACCTGAACCTGTAACATTTGCAGCTTCTATACATGTCATACTTCCATGATACTCATATTTATCCGGGGCAACATCACATGAACCACTACATTTAACATATGCCACTTTCTTGGTTACTTCAACTTTAACACCTAATATTTTACCTATTAATTCTGCTGACTTTGCACCACCAACAGGACAGGCATTAGGTGACGCTTCACCTTTTGCTATTGCACTTGCCAAAGCGTCACAGCCTGCATAACCACAACCACCACAATTGCTACCTGGTAATGCTTCTCTAATCTTCTCTTCTTTTTCGTTAACAGGCATTGCAAAAAACTTACCTGCCACTTCCAAAAGAATACCTATTATCAAACCGGTTCCGCCAACTATAAGACCGGCAATTAAAATTCCCTGTAAATCCATACCTAGCTCCTTTCCGGTTACAATACACCTGCAAAACCACTAAATGCAATAGCCATAAGTCCTGCTGTTAAAAGAATAATTGGTGTACCTTTAAAACTTTCAGGAATATCATTGTATTCCATCTTTTCTCTTAAACCAGCCAATATTACTATGGAAATTGTGAATCCAACCGCTGTTCCAAAACCATTTACAACACTTTCTATAAATGTATAACCATTACTTACATTTGTGATAGCAACACCGAGTACAGCACAGTTAGTTGTAATAAGTGGTAGATATACACCTAACGCACTATATAATGGTGGACTCATCTTCTTAAGTACCATTTCAACAAACTGTACAAGTGCAGCTATAAGTAAAATAAAAACTATGGTTTCAAGGTACTCAATACCTAATCTTACTAATATCTGATTATAAACAACATGTGTCAATGCGCTGGAAATTGTAATAACAAATATAACTGCAGCTCCCATACCAGCAGCTGTTTTGGTCTTTTTAGAAACACCGATAAAAGGACAGAGACCTAAAAACTGGCTAAGAACTACATTATTAATCATCGCTGCCGCAACGGCAATCTTCAATAATTCACCCATTTAGTTTCCACCTTTCTTCTTTTTTTTCTTGTTTTTTCTATTTGACTTATTATTAGAGTTATGATTTGAGTTAACATTTTTATTTTGATTTTTCACTTCAATTACAGCTACTGCTGGCTCATTACTTTCAACTTTTTCATTACTCTCAGCCTTTTCATTATTATCTTCTAATTCGTTAACACTCTTGCTTTCGGCAATTTCCTTCTTGTCAGCCGCAATAACTGTCTTAACTCTTTCAACACAAGTTGTACAGCTGGCACAATCACTATCACAAGCTTCAACAACCTTTTTGCCTTTAGCTTTATTTACTGCTTTTATCTTATTTTGAGCCGCAACAAGGAATGCAAGTACAAAGAATGCACCTGGTGCTAAACCAATAATTCTTATAGGTTCTATTACATCAGGTAAAATATATATTCCAAATATCTCACCCGCTCCAATAATCTCTCTAAATGCACCTAATATTCCAAGTCCAACCGTAAAACCAAGTCCCATACCAATACCATCAAACAAAGATGGTAATACAGGATTCTTTGATGCATAACTTTCTGCTCTGCCTAAAATAATACAATTTACAACAATGAGTGGTATATAAATACCCAAAGCATCGTTAAGTGATGGCAAATATGCCTGTAGCATAAATTGAACCAATGTAACAAAGCTTGCGACAACAACAATAAATGCAGGTACTCTAACCTTGTCTGGTATGATATTTCTAAGAGCTGCAATTAGCATATTTGAAAGTGCCAATACAACCATAGTTGTAAGACCCATACCAATACCATTTAAACAAGAGGTTGTAACAGCAAGTGTAGGACACATACCAAGCATCATAACAAATGTTGGATTTTCTTTAATAATACCATTAAAAAGACGTTCTTTAATAACTTCTTTATTATTCATTTGATGCACCTCCTGTCGTTTCTGTGATACTTATACATGAATATGCCACAACAGCACCATTTACACCATCTGTCATTGCTCTGGAAGTAATTGTTGCCCCTGAAATACCATCAATTTTATTATCATTTTCTGAAGGACTGTCTTTATCAACAACAAAAGAACCATTCTTATCAACATATTGATTTATGAATGAGTCTTCTTTGGCTTTCATACCAAGACCAGGAGTTTCTTCGATTGATAAAATTGAAATACCTGTCACAACACCGGTTGTATCCAACCCCACTGAAAAGCTTATATCTCCACCGTAGCCGCCTTTGGAAGTAACATTGAAAACAAAACCGACAATATTGTCATCTTTATCCTTTGCCGTAACCAAACTATCAATAACAACTTTTCCTGTCAATCCATTTTCTTTTAAAGCTTTATCTAAATCATTCAATGTATCAAGGTTAACCTCATCAAATGTAAACTTGTCCACTTCTTTATCTGCATAAGCCTTATTATTTTCAAACACAGCCATATAAGCGTTGTTTTTAGCTATTTCTTCCTGCTTTGCTCTTGGTCCTTTGGTGATTTCGTATACACCACCAAGTAAAACTCCGGCTATCAAAGTGATTAAAGCAAGCTTAACATAATCTTTTTTCAAAAAATTCAAAACACGTTCTTTCATGCTTTTTTACCTCCCTTCGTCTTAAC
>CAZESO010000125.1:0-6878 GCA_964515325.1 uncultured Roseburia sp.
ATCCTTGAAACGCATTTCTACAGTTTCTGTTAATCAAAGGGCAGATTACAGAGCTTATGATATAAATTATGTGAGAGACAATGATGAACTTGGGATGGAATATACTGTGTGTTGTAGGAAAATACATATACAAATGGCAGGAATATTTAATGTATATAATTCGCTTATGGCATTGGCTGCGGTTAATGACATTATGAGAAATTCTTTGTGCACTTTTAAAAGGATGACTGAGATTATTTCAAAGGTAAAGGTAAAAGGTCGTATTCAGTCTGTAAAAAGCAGAAGCGGAAAAACTGTTATAATAGATTATGCTCATAATGGATACAGTATGGAGAAGCTTTTAGCTGAAATAAGTAAATACGAACATAAGCGAATAATTGTTATATTTGGATGTGGTGGAAACAGAGCTCGTGACAGAAGATATGAAATGGGGAAAATGGCAGCCTTATATTCGGATATATGTGTAATAACATCGGATAATCCAAGATGGGAAGACCCCTTAAAAATAATTAAAGATATAGAATGGGGATTTGATATGGTTAAATCAAAGCATAACAGTAAGATTATTGAACCGGACAGATTTACAGCAATAAAAAAAGCATTAAATCTTGCGTGTGACAATGATTTAATACTTTTAATTGGTAAGGGGCATGAAGCTTATCAGGAAATAAAAGGAAAAAAATATCCTTTAGATGAAGCTCACATGATTAGTTCTTGTTAAGATATTTCTTGATAGCTTCAAAGCTCTCTACACTAAGTACATGTTCCATCTTGCAGGCATCGTTAAGAGCAGTTTCTTCTGCAACACCTAAAGAGATAAGCCACTCTGAAATAACCTTATGTCTTTCGTAAATCATCTCTGCAATAGCTTTGCCTGATTCTGTCAAATATATATATCCGGCGTCAGTAACAGTAATGTGATTCTTCTCGCGTAAGTTTTTCATTGCTATGCTGACGCTTGATTTCTTAAAGCCCATTTCATTTGCTATATCTACCGAACGTACCACAGGCATCTGTTTGCTAAGTACCAATATAGTCTCTAAATAATTTTCTGCTGATTCATTTGTCGCCATTATTAACACCTCATTTAATTAATACATAAAAACTAGATTTAGTATAACATACTTTGGAAAGTTTTACAAACATAAAAAAAAGTTATTGACATCTAATACAAGTTAGTCTATACTAACTTAAAAGGAAACAAATGTTATTTATATATATTTGAGGAGGAATAATGAGTGTAGTTATTATTGGAGGCCATGATAGAATGGTATCAGAATACAAGAAAATATGTAAATCATACAATTGTAAGGCCAAGGTTTTCACACAGCCGTCAGCAGATCTTAGAAGTCAGATTGGAAAGCCGGATTTGTTAGTATTGTTTACAAATACCGTATCACATAAGATGGTAAGATGTGCTGTTGATGAGGCTGAGAAGAATAATCTTGAAATTATAAGATGTCATAGCAGTAGTAAGAGCGCTTTGAAGAGTGTTTTAGAGGAATATGGAGTAGCTTAAAATAGAGGCTTGTCGCAAGTTTTGTGATGAGCCTTATTTTTTTAAAAATTTATACTTGACAAACTGGTTTATTGGTAGTAGACTATGCGAGAAAGGTTTACTGACGATAAACCTTATAATGATCATTAAATACAATGTAGCTACATAAATGGGAGGCAAATTATGGAAAACAAAGATAATGAAATTAAATTAGGTGTTGTTGAATCACATTTTGCGGATATTATTTGGAGTCATGAACCATTATCATCAACAGAGTTGGTGAAAATATGTCAGGAAAAGTTAGAGTGGAAGAAGTCAACAACATATACAGTATTAAGAAAACTGTGTGAAAGAGGAATATTTCAGAATCAAGATGGAGTTGTATCATCAATTATTTCCAAGGATGAATTTTATGCACTTCAAAGTGAAAAGTTTGTAGAGGAAACTTTTGAAGGCTCTCTTCCTGCGTTTATTGCTGCATTTACAAAAAGAAAGCAGTTGTCGGCAGAAGAGATTGAACAGATTCAGAAGATGATTGATAATCATAAGGAGGGATAATTATGGAAGCATTATTTTTAAAGCTTTTAAACATGAGTATAACTGCCAGCTGGATGATATTAGCTGTTATTGTGTTGCGTGTGGCATTAAAAAATGCTCCTAAATTTATTCGCTGTATATTGTGGGGCTTAGTTGCCATTAGACTTATATGTCCAATATCGTTTGAAAGTGTATTGAGTCTGGTACCAAGCACAGAAGTGGTAACAAAGCAAGCAATAAGTTCGGGAAATACTGTAAATTACAATGTATCTACAGGAATTAATACAGTGGATAGTAGGGTAAATGAGTATTTGGGAGAAAATTATCATAAAAGTGCAACTGTGACAAATGTCCCTGTGAAAGAGAGTATTAGTACAATGGAGATTATTTCTGTGGTATGGTTTGTTGGAGTTGTAGTTATGGCATTGTACAGTATTATGGTTTATGTAAGAATACGCCATAAGGTTGCAGCTTCTATACATACTAAAGATAATATTTGGATTTGCGATAATATAGAATCCCCATTTATTCTGGGAATTTTTAGTCCACATATCTATATACCATCAAATATAAGTGAGCAGGAGAGTAAATATGTAATATCTCATGAAAAAGCTCATTTAATGAGATTGGATTACATATGGAAACCACTTGGTTTTTTAATCCTCTCTGTGTATTGGTTTAATCCGTTTATTTGGGTGGCATATGTGTTGCTTTGCCGAGATATTGAACTTGCCTGTGATGAACGAGTGATACAATATATGAATGTGGAAGACAAAAAGGAATATTCGAGAACATTGCTCGCATGTAGTGTATCTCATAAAATGATAGCTGCTTGCCCGGTTGCATTTGGGGAAGTGGCAGTGGGAAGGAGAGTGAAGTCTGTGTTGAATTATAAGAAACCAGCATTTTGGGTTTTGACAATAGCTATTGTTGCTTGCGGAGTTGTAGCAGTTTGCTTTTTGACAAATCCAAAGACTTATGCAGATGATAATACAAATGTAAATGAAAGTACAGATAACAATGAAGTTGAGGTAATTAAGAAGGAAAATGGTGAAGTTGTAGAGAATGAAGATACGATTTTTACTGTTGATACTGATGATGTAAATAACATTTTTGGTACAGACGAAAAGGAATTGACCTTTGCATATGTAGATGAAGAAAGAGGTTGCATATATCAAATTTATTTAAATACGGTTGAAGAAACATTTAAAATGACATATGATGTAACCTTAAGTTATTGTAGAGCTTCAGGTTCATATACAATTGAAGGGAATAAAATTATTTTAACTGATTTAGATGAGCCGGAAGAATATGTATTTGATATTGTTGACGGACAATTGGTATTTAATGAACCAGAGTCAACAGAAATGCCGTTATATGCTCACGATTTGAATGAAAAGACTAAGTACATATGGATAGGAAGAACTTCGGATGAGACATTTGATAAAGCTTCTTATGAGAGATATAGTAATGATAGCAATTACGAAATAGTAAGATTAACAAATGATGGTTATGTATTTAGAAATGATATATTTACTGATGAAGAACGGGAGTTACAATTATTGTTCTTTAATGAAAGTTTTAAAGAAGGTATTGTAGATTGGAGCTATTTGGATTAGTAAAATATTAAATCTTCTCTTTAATAAAATCATATTGCTCATACATATGCTGTACTTCATTTTCTAACAAATAATAATGTGAAATATAAGGAATCAAAAGTACAAGTAACATAAGTGTGCCAAGAAACATATATGGGTAGTTGGCAATAACACCAATACCTATAGTAATAATTGCCATTAAAGCAAATAATACAGTTACAATCAAATGAATAAGTCTTTCGTGTTGAAAGAAAGATATTTGTATAAGATGCTCCTCTAATACTTTCTGCCAGTTTGTATTAGGGGAGTCTTCATTTATTAAAGTATCTATGCGTTTTTTATAATCTAAAATTCTTTTCTTCATAAGTAGCCTCCAAAAGTTTACGAAATAATATAGATAGTTATAACATAACATATAATAACAATCAATATCAAACGGAAATAGTCTATGGACAATCAAAAAATAGATAATCAATTAAATCTTGCCTTGGATGCAACTATGCAGGAACGGGAAAAATCATTGGACCTTGATGTGGGATATGATAGAGCTGAAAATGTCTGGGAATTAATAATTAAGTATAATGGTAGTCTGGATAGAATAAGCAATTTAGGAGTAAAAGTAATTCCATTGCTGAATAATTACGCTATTATTCGTGCTAATCAAGAATTGATAAATACCATAGCTGATTTTGAGGAAATAATATTTATTGAGAAACCAAAAAGGCTTAATTTTACAATAGAACAGGGGATAAGAAGTTCTTGCATAAATATATTGCAAAGTTCGGCACCGGAAAGTCTAAAGTTATTTGGTGAAGGGGTAATAATAGCAATAATCGACAGTGGGATTGACTATAAACATCCGGCATTTATAAATGAAGACAATACTACAAAAATTTTTGAAATATGGGATCAAAGTGTGGGAAATGGCGAAAATGTACCTGAGTATGGAATAGGAACTATATTTGAGGAAGAGCAGATAAATGAAGTTTTAAATAACGATACATCACTAACTCTTAATACAACTGATATATCAGGTCATGGTACGGCTGTTGCAAGTATAGCATCAGGAGTGGCACCACAAAGCAAATTGCTGATTGTTAAATTAGGTCAGCCATTGCCAAATTCATTTCCAAGAACCAGTGAGCTTATGATGGCGGTGGATTATTGTATTAGAAAATCTATAGAATTAAATCTTCCAATAGTTATTAATTTAAGCTTTGGTAATAATTATGGTTCGCATGATGGAACCTCATTAATTGAAACATATATTGACATTGCGGCACAAACAGGACGAACAACCATTGTAGCAGGCACAGGAAATGAAGCTGTTGCTGCCATACATACCTTTGTGGTTCTCGGAACTGACAGGTCTGTAACAGAATTGCAGGTTGGAAGATATGAGAGTGCAGTGAATCTTCAATTGTGGAAAAAATATGCAGATGAATTTAGTGTACAGTTAATATCGCCATCAGGAGAGCGTAGCGGACCAATATCAAGAGAATTGGGAATGTCAAGATTTATATTAGGAAGTACAAATCTGCTGGTATATTATGGCGAGCCAAGTCCTTATAGTCAGTCACAGGAAATATATTTTGATTTTATACCAAGAGATAGCTACATTGACGAGGGCATATGGCAGATAGAAATTATTCCCCAAAGAATTGTAGATGGAAGAATTAATATGTGGCTACCAAGTGCTGTGTCTCTTAACGGTACTGCGTTTTTAAGACCCACTCCTGAGGCTACCATAACTATTCCATCCACCAGCGAAAATGTTATTTCTGTGGGAGCGTACAATAGTTTTAATGATTCTTATGCAGATTTTTCAGGGCGAGGTTTTACAAGAGGACAGGGGGACAGTAAGCCGGATATAGTAGCGCCGGGGGTGAATATAAGATGTGCCAGCCCCGGTGGAGGGTATGTTTTTAGAAGCGGAACTTCTATGGCTGCACCATTTGTCAGTGGTTCGGTAGCATTATTAAATGAATGGGGAATAACCAAGGAAAATGACAGATTTTTATATGGCGAAAAAGTAAAAGCTTATTTGATAAGAGGTGCAAGAAAGTTGCCGGGCGAGCTGATTACACCTAATCCAAAAACAGGTTGGGGTGCATTGTGTGTGGCAGACAGTTTGCCGAAATAATGTAGATTTTATAATAGGTTTGCCGAATAGAAATTATTTTTTTAATGTATACTATATGTAAATATATAGATTTTATTTTGGAGGGAGTATGGAAAATATTACACAAAATACAATTAATACAAGAAAAGCAGTGATGATTGGCTGTGGTTATGTTGGTGCGGCAGCAGTTTTTAGCTTAATGGAGAGCGGATTGTTTTCTGAAATTGTACTTATTGATGCAGATAAGGCAAAGGCTGAAGGTGAGGCTATGGATATAAGTCATGGTATCCCATTTGTAAGAAATATGAAAATATATGCAGGCGATTATGATGATGTGGCAGATGCCGCTATTATTATCATTACTGCAGGCGCAAATCAGAAGCCTAACGAGACAAGACTTGACTTGGTTCATAAAAATGTTGCAATATTTAAATCAATTATTCCTGAAATTACAAAGAGAAATTTTGGTGGCATTCTGCTTGTTGTGGCAAATCCTGTTGATATTTTAACATATGTTGCTGTAAAGCTGTCAGGACTTCCTGAAAATCGAGTTATTGGTTCGGGTACGGTTCTTGATACAGCGAGACTCAAGTATGAGGTTGGCAAGCAGCTTCATGTTGATAGTCGAAGTGTCCATGCATTTATTATTGGTGAGCATGGAGATAGTGAAATTGCAGCTTGGAGTAGTGCAAATATTTCAGGAATTGAAATTGAAGATTTCTGTGAGATGCGCGGTCATGAAGACACAGACGAATCGCAACAGGAAATGGCAGAAAAGGTAAAAAATAGTGCTTATGAGATCATCAAGAGAAAGAGTGCAACATATTATGGTGTGGCAGTTGCCATTAGAAGAATATGCGAGGTTATTATTCGCGATGAAAAGTCTATTTTACCTGTGTCCACAGTGATGCATGGACAGTATGGAATTGAGGATGTTGCTCTCAGTATGCCAGCCATTGTCGGTAAAAATGGTATTGAAACAAAAGTTCCAATATCATTGGACGAGGATGAGATACGTGATTTGCAAAAATCTGCTAATGTATTAAAGGATATTTTAAAAGAAATAAGTCTTTAGAAATTTATGAAAATGTACTATAATAATAAAAGGGTTGTGGGTAGAAAG
>CAZESO010000126.1:0-6850 GCA_964515325.1 uncultured Roseburia sp.
TATGACTACGGATATTGTTTTTGATACAGTAACATTTCCTGATGAGTTTGTGAAGAATAATATTAACGGAGTTAAGACATATGAAGGATTATTGATTACAACATATTTGCAGGAATACTTTGAATGGAGTTGTATAGAAGGTGAGTTGTTAAACGAAAACGATAATGCAGGGGCTGAAGGCTATATAAATGTTCTTTTGGGATATGATTATGCTGATTATTATAAGGTGGGAGATGTAATTGGGGGAAAATATTTGGTTAAAGGAATTTTAGATGAAGGTGTATATTATCTTAATCCAAGAGGAGGTAGTGAAACTCAGTATGTTGATAAAGCATTCGTTTATCTTATGAATGAGTATACAATTAGGTGGCAGGGAGCATTTTTGAATCAATTAAATGTCTATACGAACACGGAAGAGATTTTAGATGATATCATAAGAAAAGCAGAGAATATGGGAGTTGATTTAGGAGGATTTAGGAATTCAAAGATACAGTATAAATATTTGTATGATGAGGCATATACACAAATAAGTATTTTTTTGAGCATTGCAGCCGGTTTGTTACTGTTAGCGACAATTAGTATGATGGCTATGCTTGGACAAATGATAGAAAAAAGGAATAGAGAGTTTGTAATTCATATGATGTGTGGTGCAAGGAAAAAAGATATTTATTGTAGAATAGTAGTACAAGTTTTGGTTGTTGTAATAGTTGCTGCATTATGCGTGTTTATTATGTTTAGGGATATAGTAAATATGGTATTTATACTTGGTTTTAGTTTGATACTGACAGCTATAATTGTCATTAAACCCTTGATTACGATTAAGAGCAAATCTTTATCTGAAATGATTAAGAGGAAGGAATAGTAATGATAGAATTAAAAGATATAAGTAAAATTTACGGAAAAAACAATACTAAGGTTGAGGCATTGAAAAACATAAACTTAGAAATAAAAAAGGGTGAATTAGTAGCTATAGTAGGTACATCAGGGTCGGGGAAATCTACTTTGCTAAATATTTTAGGCTGTCTTGATAGTGCTACGGAAGGTCAGTATTATTTTGATGGAAAAAGTATTACAGAGTATAATCAAAAAGAGTTGGCATTGTTGAGAAATCAGAAATTTGGTTTTGTTATGCAAGATTTTGCATTGGTATCAGATTATACTGTTTATCAAAATGTTGAAATACCATTAATATACGGAAAAGTAAAAAGAAAAAAAGAAATAATAGAGAACATACTAACAAAATTGGGGATAAATGATAAAAAGGATGTACTTGTAACTAAATTATCAGGTGGACAAAAGCAGAGGGTTGCTATAGCAAGAGCACTGGTTAATTCGCCAGAGATAATATTGGCTGATGAGCCAACAGGGGCATTAGATACCGCTACTGGTCAGATGGTTATGGATATATTAACAAAAATAAATGAAACTGGAAAAATTGTTATAATTGTAACGCATGATATGAATATTGCAAAGCAATGTAACAAAATTTTTGAAATATGTGATGGTAGGATTAAGTGTATAAAAGGATAAATAGGTATAGAGTAAAAATTTGTTGACAAATCATTCCTAGCGAGTATAATAATTATTGAATTAAATATTTCAAACCGTTGAAGCGGAGATAAAAATAAAAGATGCGCTCACAGAGAGTCGGGATTGCTGAGAACCGATAGAAATGCAGTTTATTAAATGGACCGCGGAGGGCATGGTCAAAAGAGTAAAGTTAATTTATTCCTAGTATTCCATGACGTAAGGGATGCGTTAAAGCCCAAGGATATGATAGTATCCGATGAGAGTGTGGATTCCACAAATCAAGGTGGCACCGCGGTATAAATTATAGAAAGATTTTACCGTCCTTGACAATAGAAGACTTCTGTTGTCGAGGACTTTTTATTTATCCTGACAATAGAAACACTATCAAGTCATAATGGAGGAAAAAAAGATGGCAAAAGGAAGATATGGTATTCATGGCGGTCAGTATGTACCGGAAGGATTAATGAAAGAAGTTAAAAAGTTTGAAGAAGCATTTGAGTTTTATAAGAATGACAAAGCGTTTAATGAAGAATTAGATGCATTGTTAAAGGAATATGTAGGAAGACCTTCTAATTTGTATTTTGCAGAAAAGATGACAAAGGATTTAGGTGGTGCAAAGATTTACTTTAAGAGAGAAGATTTGAATCACACAGGTGCACATAAGATTAATAATGCTCTTGGTCAGGCATTGCTTGCTAAGAAGATGGGTAAAAAGCGAGTTATAGCTGAGACAGGTGCAGGTCAGCACGGTGTTGCAACAGCTACAGCGGCTGCTTTGTTAGGTCTTGAATGTGAA
This sequence comes from uncultured Roseburia sp., assembly GCA_964515325.1. Taxonomy (GTDB): domain Bacteria; phylum Bacillota; class Clostridia; order Lachnospirales; family Lachnospiraceae; genus SVEL01. Next base: position 2,327 of record CAZESO010000126.1, read on the forward strand.
ATATATATGGGCGAAGAGGATACTATTCGTCAGGCCCTTAATGTATATAGAATGAAGCTTCTTGGAGCAAAGGTTCATCCTGTTCAGAGTGGAACAAAGACTTTGAAGGATGCTGTTAATGAGTGTATGAGAGAATGGATGATAAGAAGCGATGATACATTATATCTTCTTGGTTCAGCAGTAGGTCCACATCCATTTCCTGAGGTGGTAAAGCATTTCCAGAAGGTTATAAGCAAAGAGGCTAGAGAACAGATTCTTGAGAAAGAAGGCAGATTACCGGATGTTGTTATGGCTTGTGTTGGCGGCGGAAGTAATGCCATCGGTATGTTTAGCGAGTTTATCAATGATGAAAGCGTTAAGCTTATAGGCTGTGAAGCAGCAGGTCGCGGAATAAACACATATGAAACAGCAGCTACTATTGCTACAGGTTCAGTTGGTATTTTCCACGGAATGAAGTCGTACTTCTGTCAGGATGAATATGGTCAGATTGCTCCAGTTTATTCTATTTCAGCAGGACTTGACTATCCGGGAATTGGACCGGAACACTCTGGACTTCATGATTCAGGTCGTGCCACATATGTGCCGGTTACAGATGATGAGGCAGTTGATGCGTTTGAATATATTGCAAGAACAGAAGGAATTATAGCAGCTATCGAAAGTTCACATGCTATCGCACATGTGATGAAGCTTGCACCAACTATGGATAAGGACCAGATAATCATCTGCTGTTTATCAGGTCGTGGTGACAAGGATGTAGCAGCAATAGCAAGATATAGAGGAGTGGATTTACATGAATAATATAAAAGCATTATATGAAAGTAAGAATAAATTTAAAGGATTTCTTGTAGCAGGCGACCCATCTATGGAAAAATCAGCTGAATATATTGAAGCTATGGTAGCAGGCGGAGCAAGCTTAATTGAAATAGGTGTACCATTTTCAGACCCTATTGCAGAAGGTGAAATTATATTTGCTGCCAATGTAAGAGCATTAGCTCAGGAGGGCGGCTGTACAACTGATATGATATTTGATATGGTTCAGAGTGTAAAGGATAAGGTGAATGTACCATTTGTACTTAGACTTTATATGAATCAGGTATTCAAATACGGATATGACAGATTCTTTGCAAAATGTAATGAACTTGGTATAAAAGGACTGGTAATTCCTGATTTACCGGCTGTTGAAATGGAAGAAATCACAGAATATATGGAAAAATATGATGTGGATGTTATTACAGTTGTAACTACAGAGGAAGAAGAATATAAGAGAGATATGATGGTAGAAACCATCAGAGACCACGCAGATACAGCGTGTGAGAGACTTAGAAAGTATGTAAAGTCAATGGTGGTTGTTCATGCGTAATGATATAAGAATTGAGCTTGAAAAAATGTCAGAAGAGAACTATAAAAAGTTCTCTTCTTCTTTAATACCGGGAGTTAAGAATATGCTTGGAATCAGATTGCCACTTCTTAGAGAATATGCCAAGAAGATTGCCAAAGGTGATTGGGAAGGTGCGATTTCAGAAGCTGATTATTACTTTGAAGAGACTATGCTTAGGGGAATGGTGTTAGGCTATGCTTCTAATGATGTGGCGAAAATGCAGTCATATATTGAAGAGTTTATCCCGTTAGTTGATAATTGGTCGATTTGTGACAGTGTCTTTGTGGGAATGAAGATATTTGAGAAAAACAGAGAATGGGCATGGGACTTTATTCAGCCATATTTAAGTTCAGATAAGGAGTTCGAGATACGAGTTGGTGTTATTATTATGATGCAGCACATTTTAAAGTGTGACGAGAATGGTAAGAAAATAAGCCGTCTTCGTCATATAGGAATGGCAGAGGTTAATAATGCTAATGAGAAGAAAGGTATGTATCTTGATAGGATTTTTGAAGTGATGAATAAAGCGTGTACCAAGGATTATTATGCATCAATGGCAGTGAGCTGGTTGTTGACAGAAGCATTTTGTATATTTCCTTATCATACATATAAATATATTTGCAAGAATCAATTAGATGTGATTACATACAATAAAGGTCTGCAAAAGATAGTAGAATCAAGGATTCCTGATGATGAAGTAAAGGAATACATAAAGGGGTTAAAATTGTAATTTGGAACTATCGAATGAAAAATCGGGCCAAAAAAGGGTCGAAATTTGGAACTATCGAAGGTTTAACTCCGAAAACTATATTGTTAAAATTTTCCTATAAAGAAAGGAAGATGCTTATGTACAATATAGTTATTTATGAAGAAGATAAAAAGATTATAAGAAAAATAAAGAAATGTATTTCTAATATAGGAATATCAAAATTGGATGTGAAATATTTTGAATTTGGAGAAAATGATAAATTATTGGATAAATTGAAGCAAATCAGTAATTTACATATTCTGTTCATGGGTAGTAATAGTAAATATAATTACATGATAGATACCATTAAAGAAACATATCCTGAAATGATTGTAATTCAACAAACAGAAGTTGTTGAAGAACTAACATCGCATTTGAGAACTGTTTTTGAACAGATTGATACAATGCTGGATATTCCATATATAGTAGGACATCATAGAAAAAAGTATATTAGGGTTAAGGTCAAAAACATATTATATGTGAAGAAAGAAAAGCGTGGTTGTAGAGTTTATGTTAACCCATATGCTAAGGAGTTCGAGCTTGGTGATAAAATAATGGTAGATTCGAGTTTGGGTGATTTGTTGAAATATTTCAATGATAGTGAGTATAAATTTGCTGTTTCATATAATGGTTATTTAATAAATTTGAATCATGTGGTTATGATAAATGGAAAGAAAGTAAAATTGGATACAGGTGATGAATTACCGATATCAAGAACTTATCATAGTGATTTTCAAAGCAGATTTGTAGCATATTATAAAAAGTATAAACCAAAAAGCTGATGCAAATATGTCAGCTTTTTATTATTTTTTCAAATAGTCACAAGTAGGACGAGAATAGGAAGTAGAATATTATATACAATAATACCATCAAAGTTTTAAGGTGGTAAGAGATGCAGGGTACCTATTCTAAAGTGCTTAAGAGATTAATTGCATATAGAAGACGTGTTAAGAAAAGTCAGGTTCAGATGTCAGAAGAAATAGGCCTTACTCAAAGTCATTATAGTAAGATTGAGAGATGTGCAAAGACTATTACTAATGATCTCCTGCTTAAATTACAAGAAATGGGTGTTGATATTGACCATTTGATTACAGGAGTTGACTCAAAGGGAACAATATTAAATGAGTTGCTGGAACAGTGTCCGCCTGAAAACAGAGTGGATTTTATGAATATAGTTATTTCGTATATTAATATGATGATGTCCAATAATGAGAATAATTTGTATTGTAAGAATGAGCTTGAACTTTTAAAGTTTAATCTTGATAAGAAGAATGATAAAAAGAATAGTAAAAATGTTGAAACAGTATGGAAATGCATAAGAAAAACACATAATCTTACTCAAGAAAAGATGGCGGATATATTAGATGTGAATATAAAAAGCTATAGAGCTATTGAAAAGGGAAACTCAATGCCTAATGTTATGATTTTAACAAATTTATATGACAAATTGGGCTATTTTCCTACATTAGTAGAAGACTTAGATTCGAATTATTTATTGATGGCAAATAGATTGTGGAAGTTGTTATCTGGCAAAGAGAGAGCTACACTTGAGAAAATTATTAAATACAATCTTGATTATATTATCGAGAATATTAACAAATAGTGTGTTAATGTTAAGGGAATTACTATGGACAAAAAGAAAATATTAATTGTTGAAGATGATCCATCCAGTATGAAAATGTTGGAAAAACTTATTGATGAAATCGATGTTTCAACAGCCTGTTATAAAGCAAGTAGTTTGAAGCAGGCATATGAAATATTGCATGAGAATTTGATAGATGTATTTTTGATTGATATTATCTTGGATAACAATATACAGGGTGATGTGTCCGGAATGATATTGGCAGAAGAGATAAGAAAAATTGAAAGATACAAATTTACTCCTATATTATTTATAACTTCATTACAAGATCCAAAAATGTATGCGTATTCTTCTGTACACAGCTTTAAGTATATCGAAAAACCATTTCCAATAAAAGAGACAAAAGAATCAATTGAATATGCTTTAGGTTATAAAACAGAATTGGAAAGGGATAAACCATTATATTTTAGAAAAGATGGAATACTGATTTCCGTTAATGAAAAGGATATTGTGTATATAGAAACCAAATTGCATATGATTACTATTTATACAACAAAGGAAGAAACAACTATTCCGTATAAAACATGCAAAGATATGATGGAAATATTGGATGATAGATATTTTGTACAATGCAATCGAAACATAATTGTAAATAGAAAATATATTTGCAATATCGATACTGTTAATCTGTATATATGTTTGAATGATTATTTTGTCTATGGAAATGTGAACATAGGCAGAAGGTATCTGTATAAAGTACTTGATGGAGTAAAGGTATGTTAGAGAATCTTTATATAGTTGTTTAACAATATTCTA
>CAZESO010000127.1:0-6786 GCA_964515325.1 uncultured Roseburia sp.
ACAAGAAGAAATAAATTATCGTAATGAGATATTTACTACTATTTTTGAGTACGAATATTTATTTAAATATATAAGTGCATTATGCTGTATGGATTTCTTAAAGGAATGGGAGCCATTAAGTAATGTGGCAGAAGAGTTTGTATTTAATATGGATGGACAGGTTTTCGCAGAAGATGGCGGCGGTGGACACTATGTTTTCTTGGAGGATGGAAGTGTTGGTTATGTGAACTTTGCAGAAAATGAATGTGGACGAGCAGCGGAAAACTTAAAAGAAATGATGGAGCTTGAAATGAATTGTGCGTACTCATGGCATAATTATGCTACAGAAAAGTTTTGTGGAGATATAGACCATTTGCGCAAATTTGTATATGGCCTTGAACAGGATGGTCGTTTTGATTATGAAGATGCCTTTGGTGATGAAGTGCCTGAATATGACGAAGTTCAGAAGATTGTAGCTGACAGACTTGGATTAAATATTTATGAAAATATTGTTGATGATGTAATAATTCCGTTTTATAAGGTGACAACAAGAAAGCCTGAATTTAAGACTAAGTCAACAGGCAGATGGGGATTGAATGGGTTGATACATTAGAAAAAAGGAGAACGAGTATGACAAAGTATATTACAAGAACGCAGTTAAATAAATATCTTAAAGTAATGGCTATTCTTGATACCATAATGATAGCAGAGGATTGGCTTAGATTGGTTAGTGTAGTAACAATGGATAACGGTTATCAATATATAATCGATAACGGAAGTGGAGATACAGTTAATGTGATTTTTCATGAGGCAGGAACATTAATTAAAGGTTTCGACCATGAAAATGAATTGAATCAATTTGCTGCTGATGAATGGGATGATGAGTTTTTTACAAGTACATATGAAGGTGTTCCGGATGAAATTATGGATTTACTTGATGAAGAAGCTTATGAAAATATGACATTCTGTATGTGGTGTACAGATGAAACAGATGAGTGGATTCAAAATGAGACAGAAGATGATGACGGAGGAAGAGAATACCTCTTAGGTTATATTCGACAGAACGCAGAAGATTGGTGTGAGTGGGCAAGTGACTACTATGATGTGGAATTAGACGAAAGAATTGTTGAAAAAGTTTACAATGGTGAGGAACTAAGTGAAGAAGATATATTGAAACTTAATTCAGAGGCAGATGTTAAGGCTGTATTGAAGAAAATAGAGGAGATAGGGAGATTGTAAAATGCCAAGCATATTTATTATAAAAGAAAAAAAAGAAAATCCAAAGGACTGGTATGATGAAGTCATGGAGAACCAGCAGGAGTGGGAGTACAATGAGAATATAAATCAGTATCGTGCCGGCAATGTTTATCTTATAGAAAGAGAAAATTCTGTTGCTTTCGAAGATGTGTCAGATTTGGAATTTTACGGTTGGAGTACAGAAGATTGGATTAAGCTGGCTGAAGGAAAAGAACTTATATATGGTTATTACAGTGAGGATATGTTAGAGGCAGAGTTTGTACATATAAAGAATGGAGAATGTATTAGAGATTATAGAGTATATGATAATGAAGTTGATACGGACGAAGGAGATGAACCAGAGTTTGAGAGTTGGGTGGATGTTGCCAGTTATGTAGACAGACATATGTTGTAAGAAGTTAAATGTAAGATAAATATTATAGGAGCAAAAAAGATGATAGTAGGAATTGAAGTAGGATATAATGACCAAAGTATAGTGGTATATGAGAATGGACAAGTAAAAAAGTTAGATAATATACCAGACGGCGTAACAGAATGTGTTGCCATAGTACCGACAATGTATACACCAATGGAGAAACAGGCATTAAAGAGCAAGATGTCAGAAGCAGGCGTTAAGGTTGTTAAAACAATAAACAGAACAACAGCAAGTATTTTGGCATATGATTATTTCAAGAAAAATAATTTGGAAAGAGCAAATGAGGAAGAAAAAATAGTTTTGTCTGTTGATGCAGGAGATGGACATGTTGATGTGGAAATAGCAGAAGTGAATGCTGGTGTTATTGAGATTGTATCTGTGTGCGGAGATGCTTATGAAGAAGGTAAAACAGACGGATTTGCTATAACAGAAGTAATTCGTAAAACGATGATGAAATGTATTGAAGAATCCAATTATGAAGGTTATGAGATTGACGAAGTTTTGGTAAATGGGAAAGTTTTTGAAAAAGAAATAGGTGAAGCTGTAGAAAAGATTAGTAAAGGTGCAACTGTTTGTGTGGATAGTAAATTATGTAATACAGGAGCAGCCATACTTGCTATGATTTTTGACACCAATGCAGATATGGTTATTACAGAGGTATCGCCTTATTATGTTGGCTTTAATGAAATAGAATGGAATGGCGATGATAATTATGGTAAATTTACGGTATTTGTGAAAAAGAATGTAACATTTCCAAAAAAGATTACAAAAATATTTGATCATTCTTGGGGAAGAAATCGTAGAACAATATGCTTGTCAAAAGACATTTATGGAAGTGAGATAATAGAGATAGGTATGGTGTCATATGTTGTTCCGGATGTTGAACAAAATAATTGTAAGGTGCAGGAAAGTATTATGTATGACGCAGATGGAATGATTTATTATCAGGGATATATTCCTGAAATCGATAAGGAATATAACTTTGTATTAAATGCAGATAAGACAGAAGCAATTATCAGTTTAGATAAGGTTGGACAGAAGATAAGAGATTTCCATATGGAAGAAAAGAAATTAATTGCAGAGGCAGAAGAGCTTTATACAGAATGTGATGAAAAGGGAAGAGAAGAGCTTGGTGCGTATATTGGAAGATTGGAAGCGGCTATGATAGAAGGTGACTTGGATAAAATCAAGCAGGCAAGAGAAAAATTGGAGTATGTCGTAGAAAGATATAATATGGATTTATCAGAAGAAGACTATGAAGATGAATATGATAGTAAATGGGATGCGTTAGCCAGACTTCAGGAAGTATATGAAGATGGAAAATTAGAAAGCAAGTTAGATAAACAGAAATTCATAGAGTTGTATAAGGAAGCGGTAAAGGACTATTTCCCTAAGTTAAAAGAAGATAAAGAAGAACAATCAATATATGGATTATCATTTGAAATTGCAAATACTATACAGCGAATATATGCAGAGAGCTTTAATACAATCATATATTTCAATACAGAGGAAGAATATGAGGAAGCCATAGAGGATTGCGATGAGGATGAAATGAGTCACTATCGTTTCTGCCCATGGGAGTGGGATTTAAAAGAAGTGGAATCAGATTTGTTTGATAAAGTACAGGAATATCTTTGGAATAATAGTTTAGGTTTCTATTCTCATATAACAGCAGCTATGGAAAAAAAGCTGGATGAAGATGTTAGAGCTTGGTATGAAGAAGCTGAAGAAGCTATTGAAGAAATGTATGAAACTGAGAGGGAGAATATTAGACTTTGGTTGGCTGAAGGTTTAGGTCAGCTTAGAAAAGAAGGTTTCTGGAAAAAACAGGAAGTTTCAGATATTTATGTGATTCCATTTGAGGGGGAAGATGAGATATCCACAGAGGAACTTATAGCTACATATAATGAAATGGATCAGGGACATCATGGACCGGAATATTTAGAATATTTGGAAGAGAGATAAAATTGTTTTAAGAGAAATGGTAGGTAAAATAATATGATATGGAGAATATTAGGAATCAGTAAAACATCTGATAAAAAAGAAATAAAAAAAGCATATCACGCAAAGTTAAAGGTGACACATCCGGAAGATGATCAAGAAGGCTTTATGAAGCTTAGAAATGCTTATGAAAAGGCATTAGAGCAAATAGAACAAAATATGTTTTATGAAGACGAGGAGGATTATGAATACGAATATGAGGATGAGTCAGATGATGATATCGAAGACGAATATGAAGATGATTTTGAAGAAGATGAATGGCAGGAAAGTGAAGAAGATATAAAGAGTCGTCAAAGAGATGAGGAATTTGATAAATGGTGGAGAAGATTGATGAGTGTTTTCAGAAGTCAGGAACGCCGTAATAATGTAAAATGCTGGGAAGAGATATTATATGATGATATTCCGTATCAGATGCAGCATTATGAGGAATGTAAAAGAGAGATTAAGGCTTTGATTTTCTCAGAAGAAAATGAGTGTTATTTACCTAAAGAAGTGTGGGGGTTATTGGATAAATTCTTTGGCTTTACAGTATCTGAAAGAAGAATTACATATAATTGTGAGACAAGTCAGGGTGAACGAGATGTTTTTGTAAATCGCAAGGTCAGATTAAATGAAATTGCAGATTTTGAATATGAGATTGATACACAGGAAACATCAGACCAATTCTTTAGCTTTTACGAAAGATTGCTTGAAGCTATGGAGGAAGATGATGAGAGTGATATTCGCTTCTGTATGATGGATTTAGATGATATGGAACTCTTTTATCTGCCTTATGAATGCATTGCTACAGCATACCGCTTTCCAAAGTATTCTAAAGAAGAGAATAAAGAAAAAGTAGAACAGTTGGTAAATCAATATGGTGACTGTTATGAGATAAGATTGTTGAAGGCACAGTTTGAATTATATTGCAAAAATATGGAAAATGCAGTAGAAGCATTAAAACAACTTTATAAGGAGGTTTCAGCTGATAATTATCCGGTAGTTTATCAGCTGGCGGTATGTTGTGAAAAAGCAGGCTTATATTATGAGGCGTATATGTTAGTAAAGCAGCTTACATGGCTTAGACCAAAGAAATATATGTTTGAAATGGCTGAACGCATTTATGAAAGTATGAATAGCAAGTTTGAAGAAAAGATTGAGAGTGAGCAGGAGATAACAGATATAGAGCGAATTCAGATGTGTCGTATGTATCTGCGTTCTAACCGCGAAAAGGATGGAATTGCTATATTGAATGAGGTGAAGGATGCAGATAGTTATTTATGGGAATATCATATGGCAAATGGTTTATGCTCATTGCTTAAAGAAGATGCATCACAGGCAGAAAAAGAAATCAATATTTTGCAGAAACTTGATAATGCAAATGAAATAGACCAATTAGAACTTAGAGAATTGCAGGTAAGATATTTGCTGGAGTGTAAGGAATATGCAAAGTGTATTGAAACGTGTAATGAATTGCTTTGTGAATATCCATTATCATATCCTGTTAAGATACTTCGCGAATTTGCAGACGCTTCTTTGGATAGCAGGTATAAAATATATGCTGATTTAGAAGAGATAAGGATGCTGGCACCAATGAGAGCCGAAGTACTTATGTTATTGGCATCATTAAACATGCAATTTAGTGCTTATAGTGATGTTATAAGTATCCTTAAACCAGTAAAGGCATTGTGTGAGGCGCAATATGATTACGCAAGAATAAAGAAAATAGGATTTGATGAATTTGATGATTTTGTAACAAAATGGCAGAGCTTTTTCAAGAAAGCAAAAAAGAAAGAGTTCTATATTCCTGCTGTAAAACGATATGGGCTTACAAGTATGAGAGACATTTATGAGGATGGATGTACTGTGCTTAGAAACATATATGATAGTGATGCTCATAGGAAATATTTTGATTCAATGAAATCATTGGAAAAGTCAAATGTTAATCATCCTGAAAAATATGCGAATTATGCATATTTGTGTGAATGTGCAAAAAAGACAACATTAGCAGTTAAAGAATATGAAAAAGAAATTGAAAAAGCTAAGACAACATTGTCACCTCATGAGGTTCAGGGATTAAGAGTAGATTATATTTCTGTGTTGGATAGGAAAGAGTATGCAGAAATATTAGAAGAGCAAATGAAGCACATTAATGTTGAATTGATGAGCGAAAATGAAAAAAGATATTATTATCATACAATAGGAGCATTTTACGAAAACACAGCAAGAGAATTTGAAAAATCTGTTTTTTATTACGAAAAAGCATTAAATTATGCAAATGGAGTACTTGAATATCTTTTTGTTATGGAAGCTTATTATGAATGGGGAATAAGTACAGGGGATAATAGCAAGTTTATGAAGGGGCTCGAGATAATAGAGGATGCATTTGAACATTGTGGCAGAACTGGTGATGTACATGGCAATACCATAAGCCTTTATCAAAAACAGGCAGACTTGTATGTAGCATTAGGTGATGAGAAACATGCAGTGGAAGCAATCGATAATATGAAAAAGAATACGAAAAGAGAACAGACTAGAAGAAGTTATCCTACAGTAATGAGTAGAGTATATGAATATCTTGGCAATATTGAAAAAGCTTATGAATGGCATATGAAAACAACAACAAATAGTGTTACAGATTCTAATCACAAAATGATGCAGGGCAAATTTTTGTTACAATTACATAGATACAAGGAAGCTTATGATGTATTCATGGAAGTGCAGAAACAGGACGATGAAGAAGGATGTCTTGACTTTGATGCATATATGTGTGCCTTAGATGCAGAATTTTTTGAAACCAAAGAACATAATCAGGAAATGGCTCGAAAAGGCATAAAATTAGTAAATGACCGTATTGATAATCCAAATGCAGATAAGAATAACTTATATGCACATTTGGCAAGATTGCACAGAATGGCAGGAGATTATGATAAAGCAAAATATTATCGTCAGCTGATGGAGGAAGTGGATTGGGAGAGCCAGTGGGATTATACAATCATGACTTCATGGGTTGATGTATGGAATCTATGGTGCGATGGTGAATATGAGAAGATAAAAAAATACATCAAAGAGCACAGAAATGGTATATATTGCATTATTGTTAAGACTATATACCTTTATGTGAAGGAAATGGATGCTGCAAAAAAGTAAGGAAG
>CAZESO010000128.1:0-6771 GCA_964515325.1 uncultured Roseburia sp.
GTCATGAACGGATAGTGCTGAAATTTCTTCATTTGCATGTTCCAAATTACGATTAAGCTCATATAATGCATAATTGTGAAGTACGGTATTGATACAATGAGCTAAAAACATATCGAATTCATTACAACGCTGTAGACTTCGCAGATTAAGCTCATTGATTTCATCAACGCTATAACCATATACCTGAGTGCCGTAATTAATAAGGCGCACAAGCATTATTGTACCGGGATTATCAATGATGTCGTTAAAATTTGGTACAAATTCTTGAACATTGAAATTCTCGTATGATTCATCAAATTGTTGGTTGTTCACACGCAGAATAGTAGTCATATCTGTTAATTCACCGGTTGCGTCAGTATAATGCTCATAATTAATATGTTCTTTGGTAAGTTCGGATTTAACACATGCAAATCGGAAATTCTGACTCCATAATTTAACTGCCTCCGGTAAAAGAGTTGCCATATCCTCTATATATTGTACTTTGAGTATGTTTGTAACAAGGGCATTCATAGCAAGCATATGCCATGAAGAATCACCGGTTGCATCATATAATGTTGATATTATTTCTGTGTGATTGTGTATTGTGTTAGGCTCGCAACCACAGGACTGACTTTTTATAATGTTAAAACCAATCATATGATTGCAAGGATTAACAGCTCCTGTCTCTTTAACATGCATTGTTTCCTGAATAATAAATTCTAATGCTTCTGAGTAATCAGGTGTGCATGAAGTAATTGCAGGAAAATTATATTTGCTGGATTGAGTGCCGTCAAAACCGGTAACAATTATATCTTCAGGAACTCTGTATCCGTTTTCAGAAAGCATAGTACAAGCTGTTATGGCCATTGAATCATTGGCGCAAATAATAGCCCGTGGCATCTCTAAATCACTGTCTAAAAACTTTTGTATAGCCACACGGGAAGGGCGTTCCCAAAAGTCACCATATCCAAGACGTTCCTCCTCAAAAGGAATACCACATTCTTCTAAAATCTCTTTGTATATGTCTACACGTTCTTCTGAAAAATCATTACCTTTAAATCCGGCAAGCATATTTACTTTGTCTGCATTATGTTCGATTATTACATGACGAACTATGTTGCGGAAACCACTTTTGTAATCAAGTGGCATGTTGTAACATCCATCAATGGTACCGTCGATAGAGAATACAGGGATATTCTTGGAATGTCCAATGCTTACAACCTTGTCAATAAGTGCATGATTTTTGATGGTTTCTGTTAAAATAATTATACAATCTAAATGTATGTATTTAAATAATTCTAATAATTTCAATTCGCCTTTAGCACTGTCCTCATCATACGTTGAATTGTGTGATGCTGAAAAAGCAATGGCAGTATATCCTGTTTTTATACAATTTTCTCTTAACGAAGAAAGGAAGTTTATTTGATTCTGCTCATGAAGGCACGAACCAAAAACCCCGATAAATTTGTGTTTATTACTCATATTTTCCTCCTAATACTTCACGTCACGAAACATATGTATACGCTAATTTTATCATAATAATTAGGTAAAAACAACCACTTTGCGAATTTAATAAAAAACTGTTGATTGTTTGTATAAAATGTTGTATCTTTAGTTTAGAAAACGATTAAGTATGTGGATTTACGTTTAAATTGGAGGAGAAAAGTATTATGGCATCTTTAAAAGAAATAGCGTTGGCTTGTGGAGTCAGCATAGCAACAGTAAGTAAAGCTTTAAATGATCATAGGGACATTAGTGTTGGAACAAAGGAAAGAATTCGTCAGGTTGCAAAGGAAATGGGGTATTTTCCTAATGCTCAGGCGCAGGCTCTGAAGACCAATAAGACTCATAATATAGGAGTATTGTTTGTGGATGAAGCTCAAAGTGGCTTGACTCATGATTATTTTGCCAATGTATTGGATTATTTCAAGCGAGTTATAGAAGAGAATGGTTATGATTTAACATTTATTAATGCTAATAAAAAAGGTAGAAATAATCGTACTCTTTTGGAGCATTGTAAATATCGTGGTTTTGATGGAATTGTTATTGCCTGTGTAAATTTTGAAGAACAGGAAGTATTGGAGCTTGTAAATAGCGATATTCCGGTAGTAACAATAGATTACATATTTGATAATCGTACGGCGATTTTGTCGGATAATGTTAATGGTATGAAGGATTTACTTACTTATGTATATGAGCAGGGACATAGGAAAATTGCTTATATACATGGTGCGCATTCATCTGTTACACGCAGTCGTCTGGCTTCGTTCTTTAGAACAGCGGAAGAACTGGGACTGGAAATTCCTGATGAATATATACGTGAAGCGGCATACAGAAGCACTTTGGAAGCTCGGGTAGAAACAGAAGCATTATTGGATTTGGATAATCCACCGACATGCATTTTATATCCTGATGATTTTGCATGCTTTGGCGGAATAAATGCAATACGTGAAAGAGGCATGAAGATACCAAAAGATATTTCGATAGTAGGCTATGATGGTATTAAATTAGGCAGAAGAATGACACCTAGGCTTACAACTCTCAGACAGGATACAAAGCTTATGGGAGAAAAAGCAGCGTATAATATAATATCACTCATAGAAAAACCTAAAACGACTATACCGGAGCAGGTGTTGGTAACAGGTGTTGTATATGAGGGAGAAACTGTAAGAAAATTGTAAATGATATATGGAGAGATAATATATGAATAGTGAAAAATATATAGAAGATATAATTGGAAAGTTAACAATAGAAGAAAAAGTAAAAATGATTCATGGTACAGGGTTGTTTCACACGGGAGCAGTACCACGTCTTGATATACCTGAAATAAATATGTCAGATGGCACAATGGGTGTCAGAATGGAACATAAAGAAAATCAATGGATAGCTGTTGGTGATACAGATGATTATGTCACTTATCTTCCTTGCTACAGTGCGGTTGCATCCACATGGAATAGAGAGATGGCATACAAGGCAGGTAAGGTGTTGGGAGAAGAAGCCAGAGGACGCGGTAAGGATGTTATTTTAGCGCCGGGCGTTAATATTAAGAGAAGTCCGTTATGTGGCAGGAATTTTGAATATATGAGCGAAGACCCAAGACTTGTGGAAGAAATGGTGGTTCCGATAGTAAAAGGAATTCAGGAAAATGATGTTGCGGCATGTGCTAAGCATTTTGCAGCTAATTCACAGGAAACAGAGCGTTTATGGGCTGATATGGTCGTGGATGAGAGAACTCTTAATGAAATATATTTTCCGGGATTTAAAGAAGCTATAGATAAAGGCGGACTTTATTCAATAATGGGTGCTTACAACAAGTTGAATGGTGAGCATTGCTGTACAAGTAAGAAATTGTTAAATGAAGTGCTTAGAGAAAAATGGGGATATGATGGAGTTGTCATCTCTGACTGGGGTGGCGTTCATGATACAAAGCTTGCAGTAGAGTCTGCATTGGATATTGAAATGGATGTTACAAATGAATTTGACAACTATTTTATGGCAAATCCATTGTTGGAGAAGGTTAAGTCAGGTGAAGTATCAGAAGAGTTGATTGATGATAAGGTTCGAAATGTTTTGCGTTTAATGCTTCGAATTAAAATGATAGGTGAAGAAAAAAATACTCGAAAGAGTGGATGTTATAATACAAGAGAACATCAGGATATGGTTCGTGAAATTGCGGAAGAATCATTAATTTTGTTGAAGAATGAAGATAATATTTTACCACTTGATGCCAAAAAGGTAGGAAAGGTGGCGGTGATTGGTGCTAATGCCAACAGGGTTCACGCTGATGGTGGCGGTAGTGCAGAGATAAAAGCATTATACGAGATAACACCACTTATGGGAATAAAGAAGCTTCTTGGAGGAAACGTGGATGTTAAGTATGCACCGGGATATTATGTACCGGGGAAAGGAGCCAGACCAGAGATAAGCTGGCAGGCAGATAGTACTAAAACAGTAGATGAAAATGGGGTGCAGGTTTCTTTGATTTCCGAAGAGGAAAGAAAATTAAGAGGAGAGAAATGTTTAAAGGAAGCAATTGAACTTGTGAAAGATAGTGATACAGTTATTTTTGTTGGAGGCTTGGACCATGACTATGATGTAGAAGGTTTGGACAGAGGAAATATGAAGCTTCCTTATGAACAGAATAAAGTGCTGGAAGAAATACTTAAAATAAAACCTGATACAGTAGTGGTTATGTATGCAGGTTCACCTGTGGAAATGCCTTGGCTTGAAGAAACAAAAGCTTTATTGTGGAGCTATTACGCAGGAATGGAAGGAGGAACAGCTATTGCAGATGTTCTTTTTGGGACAGTGAATCCTTCCGGTAAATTGGCAGAGACATTTATAAAATCATTAGAACAATGTCCGGCAAAAAAGGGAGAAACCTTCGGCAAAAAGGATAGCACTGTTTATAAAGAAGGAATTATGGTGGGATATCGCCATTATAATACCGAAAATACGGATGTTAATTTCTGTTTCGGACACGGAAAATCTTTCACATCATTTACTTATAATAATTTGAAGATAAGTGAGAGTGAAGATAAGGAAAATATAGAAGTTTTTTGTGACATTACTAATGAAGGAAACATAGCCGGCAAGGAAATTGTACAGTTATATGTTGCGCCTAAAAATGAATCGAAATTTGCTCGTCCGTTCCATGAATTAAAGGCTTTTGAAAAAATAGAGCTTGAAAAGAAAGAAACTAAAACAATAAAATTCATTTTAAATAGGAAAGATTTTTCTTGTTATGATGTAGATGAAAAAGCTTTTGTTTCGGTATCGGGAGAATATGAGCTTCAAATAGGAGCGTCATCAAGGGATATAAGACTTGCACAGATTTATAAAATGAATTGAAAAAATTGAAAAAATTGAAAAAATAAAATTAAGTAACTCTTGACATGGATATTTTTGTGTGCTAGAATTTTATGCGAGTTAGAGTTGACTAATTATGGTTTGCATAAGATAATAGGAGGCAAGAATGAATTTAAGAGATGCTCAGGAAGGAACTGAATACATAATAAAAGAAATACTTACTGATGATGAAGAACTAAATGCATTTCTTTTTTCTCTTGGTTGTTATGCCGGAGAGCCTATTACAGTTGTTTCACACCTTAAAGGTGGAAGTGTTGTAGCTATTAAAGATGGTAGATATACTATCGATAAAGAATTAGCTTCACTTATTATGATATAAAATATAGTGGTGTTTAGACACCACATATTTTTTGACCGGAGGTTAGCGTGAACTACTCTTGGTTAGTAAACTATGACTGAAATTAGAAAGAAATTTAGAGGAGGACACCAAAATGCGTATTGCGTTAACAGGTAACCCAAACAGCGGTAAGACCACAATGTACAACGCTCTCACAGGTAAAAATGAGAAGGTTGGTAACTGGGCTGGCGTTACTGTAGACAAAAAGGAAGCTCTTATCAAGAAGAGTTTTTATGAAGGAGCTGGAGAATTAGTAGCAGTTGACTTGCCGGGTGCATATTCAATGTCTCCATTTACTTCTGAGGAGAGTATTACAAGCAGCTATGTAAAGAATGAAAATCCTGATGCTATCATTAATATTGTGGATGCAACAAATCTTAGCAGAAGCTTATTCTTTACAACACAGTTATTGGAATTAGGAATTCCTGTTGTAGTTGCTTTGAATAAGAGTGATATTAATGAGAAAAAGGGTACAAAGATTGACACGGTAGCATTAGCTGAAAAGTTAGGTTGTCCGGTTGTTAATACAGTTTCAATTTCTGCAAATGATAAGGGATTAGCAGAAGTTGTTAAAACAGCAGCATCATTAAAGGGTGCAAATCAGGCTGCTCCTTATTCACAGGGAAATGTAGATTTGTCTGATAAGAATGCGGTAATCGAAGCTGATAAGAAGCGTTTTGAATTTGTAAATGGTATTGTTAAGGCTGTTGAAACTCGTAAGGTTGCAACAAAGGATAAGAATATCAATGATACAATTGATGCGGTTCTTACAAATAAGTTTGCAGGTATCTTAATTTTTGCAGCAGTTATGTGGGCTGTATTCTGGGTATCTCAGGCATGGTTAGGACCATTAATTGCTGATACAATCGTTGGTTGGATTGAAGCGTTTGGTGAATGGGTAGCAGGCAAGGTAGACGGTGCGGCTCCTATTTTACAGACAATTTTAGTTGATGGTATTATCGGTGGTGTAGGTGCCGTAGTTGGTTTCTTACCACTTGTTATGGTAATGTACTTCCTTCTTGCTTTGTTGGAAGACTGTGGTTACATGGCACGTGTAAGCGTTGTTCTTGACCCTATCTTCAAGAGAGTGGGACTTTCAGGTAAGTCTGTTATTCCTCTTGTCATCGGTACAGGTTGTGCAATTCCGGGTATTATGGCTTGTCGTACAATCCGTGATGAAAGAGAAAGAAGAGCAACAGCTATGTTAACACCATTTATTCCATGTGGTGCTAAGATTCCTGTTATCGCACTTTTTGCAGGTGCATTCTTTGATAATGCATGGTGGGTATCAGCTACAATGTATTTTGTAGGTATACTTTTAGTATTATTTGGCGGATTATTAGTAAAAACAATTACAGGTTATAAATACAGAAAATCATTCTTTATCATCGAGCTTCCTGAATACAAGGCTCCAAGCTTAAAGAGAGCTTGTATATCAATGCTTTCACGTGGTAAGGATTACATCGTTAAAGCAGGTACAATTATTCTTGTATGTAATTTAGTAGTTACAATTATGGTAAACTTCAACTGGAGCTTCCAGATGGTAGAAGATGCGGATAAGTCAATTCTTGCTTCAATCGCATCAC
>CAZESO010000129.1:0-6763 GCA_964515325.1 uncultured Roseburia sp.
TAATTAGGAAAGATTAAATTCCACCCTAGGGTGGAATTTAGAAATGCAAATAACAGATTATAAAAAAATTAATTTTTATTCTTGACAGTCATATTGTTTTAGTGTACTATATACCTAGTTCGCTGAAACGCTTTTACGAAAGGGGAAATTAAAATGAAAAAGAAGATTATATTGATGATTATGCTTATGACAATACTTTGCTTCGTTGGTTGCGCAAGGCCTGATGGAGTTATTGATGAAAAGGATTTAAAAGAAGATATTGAATTAACTTCAAAGGAAGAGGATTTTTTGCTTCAGGAATTTGCCAAAGATGAAGAAGATGAAGAAAGAATCAAAGAAAATGACTTGTATTCAAGTGAGAAGATATGTGTATTAAGAATGAGAATTGCTACAGAATATTTGAAAGAAAAATACCCGGATGAAGAATTTGAATTTGTGTATTATGAAGATGCAAAATATTGGGGACTTCCATATACATATTTCGAATTTGTAGAAGATGGAAACGATGAAGTAACATATGAAGTGAGGTTAGAAGCAGAAGAAGATGATGATGAATATGAGATATCAGATACATTTTGCAATCATTTGATTCAAGGCAAGTATGATGAATATTTTGCAGAATGTTTGGAAGACTCAGGTTTTAATGATTGTATTACAGATACAACATTTTCATATCCTTTAGGAAAAAATGTTAATGGAGAACTTTCAGGAGAAGAACTTTGGAAAATGAGAGAGGACTTAAGTGGAAAAACAAAGATTTTTGTTGAAGGTGCTGAATCAGAGGCAGAGGAATTATCAGAAGATATCAAAGAACTGATTTTGGAAAAAGAATGGAAAGGTGCCTATAATATTTATGTAATTGAAGATATGGATGATGATGTGGAAGCGGTTAAAGAGTATATAAAAGATAATGAGGATGAGGTGTATGAATTGATATTTCAGACTTGGAATGAATAGGTAATGAAAAAATGGGAAACACTCCTTTATATAAAATATAAAGGAGTGTTTTTTATGAATGAAGAACAGGAAAAATTAGTACAGCAACGTGTTGAAAAAAAATCAAAGGGCAGAGAAGAAATTGCAAAAATTGAGAGAATGAAATACGAAATAGCAGAAGAAATAGGTTTGTTAGAGAAAGTATTAGAAGGTGATTGGAAAAATTTGTCCTCTCGTGAAGCAGGTCGCATTGGAGGAATAATGACTGCCAAGAAAAGAAAAAGTGATGTATAGACAGTTAAAGGGGTTTGTGATAAAATGGTTAAGATGTGGATACACATAAAATTGGTAGCGGAATAGGTGCGAAATGCACATTCGCCACATACTTCATACGGAGGTTAAAATGCTTGAATTAAAAAACATATCTTTTTCAGTAGATGATGAAAAGGGTAAAAAAGAGATTTTAAAAGATGTTAGTTTAACAATAGATAATAAAAAGTTTATAGCTATCACAGGACCTAATGGTGGTGGTAAGTCTACATTAGCAAAGATTATGATAGGTATAGAAAAACCTACATCAGGTCAGATACTTTTTAATGGTGTTGATATTACTGATAAGAATATTACTGAAAGAGCAAATATGGGTATTAGTTTTGCATTTCAGCAGCCGGTAAGATTTAAGGGAATAAAGGTTAAAGATCTCATTAAATTGGCGGCAAAGGATGAACTTTCAACTACAGGTATTTGTGAGTATCTTTCAGAGGTTGGTTTGTGTGCAAGAGATTATATAAATAGAGATGTGGATGGAAGCTTATCAGGTGGTGAATTAAAGAGAATTGAGATAGCAACAGTTCTTGCAAGACATACCGAACTTTCCATATTTGATGAACCGGAAGCAGGTATTGACCTTTGGAGCTTTAAGAATCTTATCAAGGTATTTGAGAAGATGCATAAGGAAAATGAACAGTCTATTGTAATAATTTCCCATCAGGAAAGAATTCTTAATATTGCAGATGAGATAGTAGTTATTGCGGATGGTGAGTTTAGAGCCAGAGGAAAGAAAGATGAAATTTTACCTGAACTTTTAAAAGGTACAGGCGGATGTAAGTTTTATAATGACTAACATACCGTGTAATGGAGGCAAAAAAATGGATGAGATTCAGAAGAGTTTATTGCAGGAAGTGGCTGGACTTCATGAGATTCCTGCAGGAGCATATAATATAAGAGCCAATGGTGGTATGGCAGGAAGAAATACCACTGCAAATATAGATATTGTTACCAAGGAAGACAAGCAGGGAATTGATATTATTATTAAGCCGGGAACAAAGAATGAAAGTATACATATACCGGTTATTATCAGTCAGTCAGGTTTGGAAGAGATGGTATACAATGATTTTTATATAGGTGAAGATTCAGATGTTGTTATTATAGCTGGTTGTGGAATTCACAATGGTGGCGATAAGAAGTCACAGCATGATGGTATACATAGCTTCTTTGTAGGTAAGAACGCTAAGGTTAAGTATGTTGAGAAGCATTATGGTAAGGGTGAAGGAACAGGTGAAAAGATTATGAATCCGACAACCATTATCGAAATTGACGAGAATGGTTATATGGAACTTGAAACTGTTCAGATTAAGGGGGTCGACTCAACGGATAGAGTGACAAAGGCTACTCTTAAGGATGGTGCGAAGCTTGTAGTAGGCGAAAAGCTCATGACACATGATAAGCAGTATGCAAGAACAGCATTTGAAGTAGATTTAAATGGCGAATCATCTAGTGCTAAGGTTGTATCAAGATCAGTTGCAAAGGATGATTCTTCGCAGATTTTTCTTGCGAAAATTAATGGAAACAACAAGTGTGCAGGACATTCAGAATGTGATGCTATTATTATGGATAATGCTAAGATTAGTGCTATTCCGGAAATTAATGCCAATGACTTAAATGCAGAGCTTATTCATGAAGCTGCAATTGGTAAGATTGCAGGGGAACAGCTTATTAAGCTTATGACATTAGGTCTTACGGAGGAGGAAGCAGAAGCACATATTGTAAATGGTTTCCTTAAGTAAATATTATTTTAGGAGCGTGTATTTTATGAGAAGAAGTGGTGTATTGATGTCCGTTACAAGTCTTCCATCAGATTATGGTATCGGATGTTTTGATGAGTGTGCGTACGAATTTGTTGATAATTTAAAGGCAGCAGGTCAGAAATATTGGCAGGTGTTACCGTTTGGACACACAAGCTATGGTGATTCGCCATATCAGTCGTTTTCAACATTTGCAGGTAATCCTTATTTTATTTCTTTAAAAGAACTTATTAAAGAAGGACTCATCACAGAAAAGGATTGCAAAGATGCGGAAATGACATATGATGATGAGTATGTTGACTATGAACGTATTTATAAAGGCAGATATAAAGTTCTTAAAAAGGCATTTGCAAATGCTGATTTAGAAAAAGATGAAAAGTACAAGCAGTTCATTGAAGAAAACAAGGATTGGGTGTTGGATTATGGCTTGTTTATGGCTATAAAGGATAAATATGATGGAGCAAGCTTTGCTGAGTGGGATGAGGAAATTCGTCTTAGAAGACCAGTGGCATTACAAAAACATAAAGAAGCTTGCAAGGAAACTACGAAGTTTTACTGCTATCTACAGTATTTATTCTTTAAGCAATGGGATAAGCTTAAAAAATATGCAAATGATAATGGAATTGAGATTATTGGAGATATTCCTATTTATGTGGCATATGATAGTGCAGATGTGTGGAATAACAAAGAATTATTTCAGCTTGATGAGAATAATTATCCGATAAAGGTTGCTGGTTGTCCTCCTGATGCATTTACAGAGTTAGGTCAGCTTTGGGGAAACCCGTTATATGATTGGAAAGTACATAAAGAAACTGGTTACAAATGGTGGAAGGATAGAATCAAGGCTTGCTTCAAAATGTATGATGTCATAAGAATTGACCATTTTAGAGGCTTTGATGAGTATTATACAATTCCTTTTGGCGATGAAGATGCAAGAGGTGGTACTTGGGAAAAAGGTCCGGGGATGGATTTATTTTATGCACTTAAAGCAGAATTTGGAGATATGAAAATTATTGCTGAGGATTTAGGCTTTTTGACTGATAGTGTAAGGCAGATGCAAAAAGAAAGCGGATATCCTGGTATGAAGATATTGATGTTTGGATTTTATGCTGGTTCACAGAACGAGTATGTACCATATAATCATGAAGCAAATTCTGTAGTGTATACTGGAACTCATGATAATGAGACAACATATGGATGGTACAATAGTTTAAGTGGAGATGATAAACATATGGTTGATACATATCTTTCAATTGAAGATGGTAAAGATGTCAATTGGAAGCTTATAAAGTCTGCAATGGGTAGTGTGGCTGAAACATGTATTGTGCCAATGCAGGATATACTTGGACTAGGAAATGAAGCAAGAATGAATACTCCATCTACAGTTGGTGATAATTGGAAATGGAGAATGAAGAAAAATGCTTTTAGTAAGGTTATAGTTGAAAAATTAAAAGATATTACGGAAGTGTTTGGAAGAGCATAAGAAGCGCAATTTCCTAAAATGTAAGAAAAGGGATGTCAAAAAGTGACATCCCTATTAAAATAATGGAGGCAAAAATGGACGAAGTGATTCAGGGTGGTCTTGTTCTCGAAGGTGGTGGAACAAGGGCTGTATATTCAACAGGAGTAATAGATTTTTTTATTGATAAGAATATTTATTTTAGCAGTTGTTATGGAGTTTCAGCGGGAGCTGTACATGCATGTAGCTATCTTGCAAAACAAAAATATAGAGCAAGAGACTTGTTTGTTGAATATATTAATGATGACAGATATGCAAGCTTTAAAAATCTCATTAAGACAGGGGATTATTTTGGTAAAGAATTTAGTTTAAAGACAGTTCCAAATGAACTGTTACCTTATGATTTTGAGACATACAAGAAAAGTCAGACAAAATTTTATGCGGTAGCTACCAATGTTGGAACAGGAAAAGCTGAATATTTGGAAGTGAAGGATATGGATGAAGAAGGTCTTGAAAATGTATGGGCAAGTGGTTCAATGCCTTTAATGGCACGACTTGTTGAAATTAATGGTAACAAATATTTAGATGGTGGAGTGGCAGATTCCATACCTGTTATACAGTCCATCAAGGATGGTAATGATAAAACGGTTGTTGTTTGTACTCAACATAAGGATTATAGAAAGAAACCAAATAAGCTTATGTCTGTCATACGAATGAAATATAGGTCTTATCCAAATTTAGTGAAGGCTATGGCAAAGAGACATATAAATTATAATAAGACTATGGAAGAAATAAACAGACTTGAAGCAGAGGGGAAGATATTTGTAATCAGACCTAAAGAACCTGCAAAAGTTGGAAGACTAGAGAAAGATAAAGAAATTTTGCATGGGTGGTATCAGACGGGATATGACGATGCAAAGGAATGTTATGAAAAATTAATGGAATACCTTGGGACAACAGTTTGACCATTTCCGAATGGCATGGTCAACGCTATTTATTGCAAATTTCATATGGTTTGAAAGCGGGTGATGTATTTATGCGTTTTACTAAAATGCATGGTTGCGGTAACGATTATATTTACGTTAATTGCTTTGAAGAAAATGTTGAAAAACCAAATGAAGTATCAAAAATAGTAAGTGAAAGACATTTCGGAATAGGTGCAGATGGACTTATACTTATTAAGCCATCAAATAAGGCTGATTTTAAAATGGCAATGTATAATGCAGATGGAAGCGAAGGAAGTATGTGTGGAAATGGTATAAGATGCGTTGCTAAATATGTGTATGATAACAGGCTCACGAGAAAGACCAGAATTACTGTGGATACTTTATCAGGAATAAAAGAACTTCAGATGAATGTAAAAGATGATAAAGTTGAAACAGTAAAAGTGGATATGGGTAAGCCTGTTTTTTTGTGTGAGAAAATACCTGCTCATTTTAGAAAAAAATATATGATTAATGAAAAAATAGAAGTCCATGGAAAACAATATATTGGTACGGCTATTTCTATGGGAAATCCTCATTTTGTTACATTTGTAAAGGATGAACTGGACAATATGAACATTGAAAATCAAGGGAGAGCAATTGAGAGGGAGCCCTACTTTCCTGACAGAGTCAATGTTGAATTTGTAAAAGTCCTTAGCGAAGATCATATAAAAATTCGCGTATTTGAGAGAGGTTCAGGTGAAACTCTTGCGTGTGGAACAGGAGCGTGTGCAGCAGTAGTAGCATCATATATCAATGGATACACAAGTAATAATGTTAAAGTCAGCCTGAAGGGTGGAGATCTTTTTGTAGAATATGATACTGTAAGTAAACATGTTTTTATGACAGGTCCTGCCGCCATCATTTGCACCGGAGATATAGATATAAATTTATAAAACAAAAAGTTTCTGCATATAATTTACAAAAAGCTTTGGATAATTAGTATGAAATTAAAGTGCTTATTACAAAATCTTGATTATCAGGTTATATGTGGGGATATAAATTGTAATGTAAATGGTATATCTTATAATAGTCAAAAGGTTAATATAGGAAATGTCTTTGTATGCATTAAGGGATATGAATTTGACTCTCATATGATTATAAATGAGATTATATCTCTTGGAGTGCAGGTTGTGGTAGTCCAAAATACAGATAATTTATGTTTGGATTTAATGATGGATAAAGTGGTTATAAAGGTAGAGGATACAAGAAAAGCATTAGCAATAATGTCTGCTAATTTTTTTGAAAATCCTAATGAAAAACTTATAACCATTGGAATAACAGGAACTAGCGGTAAGACG
>CAZESO010000130.1:0-6735 GCA_964515325.1 uncultured Roseburia sp.
TGTATCTATATCAGCACTCATCAGCTTATCCTTATCCAATGTAAGTTTGTTATCATCATCAATTTCTATACCAATCTTAGATAACATACTTTCATTAGCTTTAGTCTGATTAACCATATTGTTCAGGTTCTTAGCAATTGAACTTGTATTTGTATCTTCTGTAGCATCAATTACCCCGTTGTAACTGTCTACAAATGCTTTAACATTATTGTATAAATTCTCTGTACTATATACAGATTCTGCCTTTGACTTATCTAGTAATTTGTTCGCTGATTCTTTCAAATTACTTGCTGCTTCTTCTATTCCCACTAAAACTTCTGCATCATCCTTAGCAGTAGATATACTCTGCTTATTCTGATTTAAAAGCTTAGATAGTGTGTCTTCTTTGTCTGTAGAAGTTGAAGAAGTACTATCTTCATTATCTAATGAATAATAGGCTGTTAACAGCTTCTTATAACTACCATTCCTAATACTGTTATAGTCACCTATAAAGCTAGTCATAGAATTATTTGTTGAACCAAGCGATGAAAATAATGTACCTACGGAATCAGTTGTAACTCCTCCGAAATAAAATGCCATATAATCATCTCCATTTCTACAAATGTGAACTATCCTACAATTTTATGATATAACATTTACTAATAAATTACAAGTCCTGCTTTTATTTTTTTTACAATTTTTACTAATTCTTTACTAGCCTCTGTTAAAGACCTTATCTTTGTATACTTTACCTGTAAATAATATAAGTACAAAGCATGTTGCTACAGATATAAGTGCTGAAATAATACCTTCCAGCATAGTTACTTTACCGATAATAAATTCAGCCGGTACCATAAATGGTGAAATAATAGGCACCATTCTCATAACAGTAAACACAGTCTTGCTTGTTGTTGCCACAGGTACTACATATGTTGCAAAGAAACCAATAAATATAGGTACCATAAATATCATCTGAGTACTTGACATATCTTCGATTTTACTTACAACCGCACCAGACAAGCCTGCCAATACACAATATACCAAGTAACCAAGCACCATAGTTATAAGTGCTAATATAATGCCTATTGGTGTAAATGCTATCTCAGAATCAGTTTTCATAAGTTCAATAACCACACCTATAACATTTTCGTATTCAGGATATATCGAAAGTGCTATCTTATCACCTACAACATAACCTGCCACACCACATACAAGCCATATTAATGTCTGGCCTATACCAATTGCTGCCATAGCAAGCACCTTACCCATAATAACAGCATATGGTTTTACAGATGTTAAAAGCGTCTCCATAAGCTTTGATGTCTTTTCTGCTACTACAAGCTTCTGAATAGACTGTGCATACATAGCTATTATCATATAGAATAAGAACGAATATAACATTGGTACAATCTGTTCAGCAAATACCAAGCTCGGATCTTTTTCTTCATCCACATCATCTACATCTACAATTTCAGAGTACACATATTCACTTGAATTAATCATTGATATCTGAATTTCTGTCAAACCTGCCATAGAATATTTTATATTATCAACAATCATTGTAAACTGTGCAGCAAATTCTTCCACATCATCTTCTTCAACTGCTGCTTCTTCGCTAATATTAAATACTAATTTAACTACATTTTCCTCTGTTGAAGATGACATAACAATACATCCTTCATCAGCACATATTTTGTTTTTGGCAATATCATCAGTTGCTTCTTTGAATTTAATATCCACCGAATCCTTTATGGCTGCTATTGTTGTCTCCAAAACCTGCTTACTATAATCATCCTCACAGCTATAGTAAATAGTTTTAATACTCGAATCTTCAATATCTATAACTGCATCTTTATCCTTCTCGCTTTCTTCAAGCTGAGAGTTAGCCATTATACAATTTAATGCTAAAAACAACACAAATATCAGCGCACCAATACCAATAGTAGATACCTTAAAGCCTGTACCTTTCATATTCTGAGCTGCTGTAAAGTTAAACACCTGTCTCCAGCCTGTAAATAATCCGCCTCTATTTTTCATGTTTCTTCCCCTCCTTTGTCATCGACATAATATCCTTAACCTTTAATGGGGAACCATTATGATATATCATCTGTCCAAATACTCTTGATGCAAGTGCAGTAAATAGTGCACCCACTATAACACAAACCACAAGTGCCACCAATGCAATCCACAATTCAATCTTACCCATCAAAATATATGGTGGAATTACAAATAATGATGATGCCGGAAGAAGATATACTACATACGAGAACGCTCCCCAACTTTCACCTGAAGATGCCGACATCATCATAAACATTGCAAGATATACACCAATCATAAATATTACTGTATATATCTTAAGACCTTCTGACATTTCTTCAACCTTACTTACCATACCGCCTGATAAACCACCTAAGATTGAATAGAAATAACTTCCTGCAAAAATCACTGCAATTGCAATAAGTATATTAATTACATTAAAGCCTTTAAATATTTCATCTTCCATCAATTTTTCAATCATCTCAACTACAGTCTGAGCATCTTTATCAATGGCTTTATTTATAAATGTAGACGCTGCAAATGCAATAAGTGTAGAACCTACTATTGTAAAAAGCTGAGCTATACCTGATAAAACCTTACCAATAATCAAATCCATTGGCTTTAATGTCAACATTATGTATTCAATAACACGGTTAGCCTTTTCAGCAACAATCTCCTGTGCAACAGTTGAACCTACAGCCATAACAACAATCATGAATACCATAATAAATCCATATGAAATCCAGTATTCCGCCATACTCAAACCACTGTCATCCATAACCTCTTTACCATCCACACCAAAAACCTTTGTTTCATATTCACCTGGCACTAATGTCTTTGCTGTTTCCTCATCAATACCATAATATGTCATAAGCATATCCTTACTTTTATCCATAAGAATGCTATCAAGAC
This sequence comes from uncultured Roseburia sp., assembly GCA_964515325.1. Lineage (GTDB taxonomy): Bacteria > Bacillota > Clostridia > Lachnospirales > Lachnospiraceae > SVEL01. The sequence goes on from CAZESO010000130.1 coordinate 2,929, forward strand.
TATTTGCTATCTCTTTTGCATCTTCACCATTACCATATATAAGCTTATATGACAGACCAAAATTCTCAGAAGTCATATCCTCAACAAAATTTACTTGAAGATAGATTTCATCCGAATTCTTGTCCTCTAACTTTTTCAATGTTTTATCATAATCAGCTTCGCTAACCATATTAAATGATGCCTCATTTTCAAGTTCTGCGTTAACAGTTGCAACCAAAGTATTAAACAACTCTTCATTATCAGTTTGTACATAAACTGTTTCTATCTGTGCTTTTTCATCCTCTTCTAAATTAAGACCACCTGAAATAAGCGATTTTACCGGCAAGAAAAGTAATGCTATGGCAACAAAAATTCCAAGCATTATCTTAGTAGATTTAGATTTCATGCCCTGTTCATAAGAGAACTTAAACACCTTCATAAATCCACTATTCTTCATCTGATTCTCCCGCCTTTTCTACAAATATTTCATGAAGTGATGGCTCTCTAAGCTCGTATTTGATAATTGTTTTTCCGCTTTCCATAAGCTTCTTTAAAACTTCACTTCCCATAGCCTCACCTGTTACCCTAATCTGGTAACCGTCAGGAGTCTTATTAATTACTTCAAGATTCATTGCAGATATAACATCTTCAATGTCTTCTTCACATTTAACATTTAAGTTTACACGACCATAAGACTTCTTAATCTCATTTAAATCACCCTGTAATACAACATTACCTCTCTTTAAGATAGTAATATCCTTACAGAATTCTTCGATTGTAGGCATCTGATGGCTTGACATAATAAGATACTTCTTAGCCGCAATCAATTCTCTGATAATTCCCTTGAAAAGGTCTGTATTAACCGGGTCAAGACCACTAAGTGGCTCATCAAGGATAACAAGCTCAGGGTCAGAAATAAGTGCTGCCATAAGCTGAATCTTCTGCTGATTACCTTTTGACAACTGATCAGCAGTATACTGCTTTGCTTTCTTTCCCTTTGCCACAGGCTTTGGATAAAGATATTCACTAACCTCAAGCTTTTCAGCCCAGTACTTTATTCTCTCCTTTGCAGTCTTCTTTGGAACATTTTTAAGACTTGCAAAATATAATAACTGATCCATAAGAGTGAATTTAGGATATAAACCTCTCTCTTCTGCAAGATAACCTACATTGGCACTTGTAGGATCTAATTTTTTACCATTCCATAACACTTCGCCACTGTCGTTTGCAAGCATTCCAAGTATCATTCTAAGAGTAGTAGTTTTACCTGCACCATTAGTACCAAGAAGCGCATAAACTCCCGGCTCTTTTATAGAGAAGCTCAAGTCGTTAACAACTGTCTTTTCACCATACTTTTTCACTAAATTTTTGACTTCTAATGACATAACATCCTCCTGTAAAAAAATCTTTTGATAGCCAAAGTAAATTCTACACTATTTGATAATAATTTACAATAGTAAATTGCTGTTTCCCACAAAAAAAAGAGTCTCATCTGAGACTCTCAATAACTTTACACCATCGGCGACAACAGCTTCAATATTGGCCAGAATATCCTATATCTAAACACCTTATGCTTACACCATTCCTTTGTGATAAACTCACATTCCTCAAATGTTTTTTCCATATCCTCCTTCAATGTCTTACAGATAGAAGATTTATAGAAATATATTCCATTTTCAAAATGATGATATAAGCTTCTGTAATCCAAGTTAACCGTACCAATGGTAGCAACCTCATCATCACACAGACAACATTTTGAATGAATAAATCCTTTTTTGTATTGATATATCTTTACACCATTATCAATCAAATCAGGATAATATGATTGTGTTAATGCATATACTGCCTTTTTATCAGGTACTCCCGGTAATACAAGTCTTACGTCCACACCTCGCTTAGCTGCCAATACAAGTGCTGTTCTAAGCTCATAATCTATAATCAAATATGGTGTGTAAAAATATACATACTTCTTAGCAGTATTTAAAATGTTCATGTAAATAAATTCACCAACAAGTTCCTTATCCAAAGGTTCATCCTTATATGGCTGAACATATCCGTCATCAAACATATTTTTATCAAATTCATACTTATATTTCTTGTAACTGTTCTCTGTATCCTTTGTACTGTTCCACATTTGCAAGAACATTGCTGTCAATGACCATACTGCTTCGCCTTCAATCTTTACCGCAGCATCCTTCCAGTACATTTTCTCTTCATCTTTATTGATATACTCATCAGCCAAATTGATTCCACCGGTAAACCCTACTTTTCCATCTATTACAGTTATCTTTCTGTGATCTCTATAATTAAAAAGTGTTGAAAAAATTGGAAATACTCGATTAAACACTACTGTTTTTATTCCCATCTCATTAAGCTGTAAATTATACTTATAAGAAATTCTGTCAATACAGCCTACATCATCAAACATAAGTCTTACTTCAACACCTTCATTTACCTTCTGTTTCAATATATCCAATATTCCATTCCACATAATTCCTTCAGCAATAATGAAATACTCCATAAAGATAAATTGTTTTGCCTTTTTCAACTCTTCTAATAAGCTTTCATAAAATTCTTCGCCCATTTTATAATATTCTGCTTTTGTATTACAAAACACAGGTGTTTTCGATGTATTTTCAATATAATAAGAATGACTTGCTATTGTTTCATTCTCTTCCTTCAATTTCATATAAGCTGAATCTTCCGAACTCAACGCTCTTCTGACTGCATACTCAGCCTTAGCATATCTTATCTTGAATTCCTTTGAAAAATAAGCTCGTCCATATACAACCCACAACAAACCTCCAAACATTGGAAACATTAAGATAGGAACAATCCAGGCTAGTTTTACCGCCGGATTCATATCTTTGTTTATAAGATGGCATACTACTAAAAAACTAAGAAAAGACAATAATAAAGATATCTGAACATAGTACGTCCCTAACCTTGTAAGTTGAATTGTAAAAAAAGCAAACTGCAAGGCAATTAATGCTAATGTTACTACTGTTCTGGTAAATATTTTACTTAATATCTTTTTCATCGTCTTTTTCCTTCCTTTTTTACTTCATTGTTGCAACTGTATCGAACTCATCCTGAATTTCTTTTGAAGGTTCTTTTGTAACCAAACTTACTACTATTATAGCAATCAAAGCCACTATAAATGCTGGAAGTAATTCGTAAATACCAAAAACTCCTCCCATTGGCTTAACAAGGAATTTCCATACAAATACCATAATACCACCTGAAATCATACCTGCCAACGCGCCCTGCCAATTAGAACGCTTCCAGAAAAGTGCACACAATACAACAGGACCAAATGCGGCGCCAAAGCCTGCCCAAGCAAATGATACTATATCAAATACTGAACTTTCAGGATTACGCGCAATAATAACACCAATTACAGCAATTACTAAAAGCGTAATTCTTGCAATAATCATATTTGCTTTTTCTGATAAGTCCTTAAACATTACTTCCTTAACTATGTTTTCAGACACACTGGATGATGCTGCTAAAAGCTGTGAATCAGCTGTTGACATCGTTGAGGCTAAGATACCTGATAAAATAACACCGGCTACCATAGCTGCAAGGAAACCATTTTCACTTATAAGTTCTGCTATTGCTATAATAATTGTTTCAGGATCTTCTAATGTTGCCATAATACCATACTTAGACATGGCATTACCAATTATACCTATTAACACGGCTACTGTCATAGATATTACAACCCATACAGATGCAACTCTTCTTGACACTTTAAGTTTATTAACATCATCAATAGCCATAAATCTAAGAAGAATATGTGGCATACCAAAATATCCAAGTCCCCAT
>CAZESO010000131.1:0-6645 GCA_964515325.1 uncultured Roseburia sp.
ATTTTGCATTTTCAGGTTTTTCCATTGATGAATCAAATAAAAATGAATTGATTAAATTTAAATTTTGTAATGGTTTGAAAACCTTGTTTTTATAATTAGAATTAATATAGATCATCCTTTCTAAGATATGTAATATTAGATTGGACGATATTGGTAATTAAGATTATATCATTAATTTATTAGTAACACAAATAGAAACAATATGTTAAAAAATGTGAAAAGTACACAAAAAAACTGCCACATTTTAACTATTCAGTCATTTATGCGGCAGAAATTGATTAATACGGCATTTTTGCCCTATCATTCAAGTTTAGGGCTCACAATGCTGTGTAACAAATGCCATGAGGTACTAGCTTCGTTTTTCCTATCACAGTACCTCACCATTTTTGAATTTGAGGTATTGTAACTTGTTTTTTCTTTTCCGTGCCTCGTTTTTATGTCTTAATGACATTTTTTCTAAATTTTCGAGGTACTACAAATTCAGGACATTATCCTATACCTCATTTGTAATTTTCACGAGGTACTACAACGCCTTTTTTGTATCTAATACCTCATACCTTTTCAAGTCATTCATCCTATATACTCAACTGCATATTTTCCATTTTAGTTGAACAATACACTATTTTTGCCCCATCGTTCAATTACTACATTTTGTTCTAATAATATCCTTCTATCCAATATATAGTTATGAAAGTTTACAAGCCTTAATACATATGCTCATTATAACATAATATAACAATTAGTACCAACCACTTTTTCTTGATAAACTTCATTTGTTATTCTATAGTGTTTCTCTGATGCTTTACTATTTTGAAGAATTCGCATATATACCTCTGGTGCTATTCTAAGATATCCATCCTTTTATTCTTTTCCAAACTAAATGACTTACCTTATCACAACAATTTATTGTGGCTGAATCTCAACAACACTATATTTCGAACTATCCAAAAATACACAATATTCTGCTGCAACTGAATAATCACCCAAATCAAGCATAGTAAGTACCTCTGTGTTCTGTCCTCTTTGAATCTCAACTTTCCAATCTTGGCCACTAATAGTCAAGTCACCACCAAATAGACTTCTGGCATTGGTTTCATTTGAAAATTCACCCTTATTCATAGTTACGCCAAAGCAACTCACCATTCCTCTGTCCCTCGTATAACAATGTACTCCCAGATTATCCCACGCATAGTTTACACCAGCTTTTGTACTAATCTTTCTAGGTTCACCAAGAAATGCAAATTCTGAAAGATTTGCCGGCAACTGAATACTTCTGCCATTAATATTTATCCCCTGAGAAGAATAGTCAATCACTAATCTTTCACTTATAACTCCTGAGCCTTGTATCTCATCTTTTTTCTTAAATAAATTTGATAAAAATCCCATATGTACTCCTTTCTTTTGCATATATCATAACATAATAAATTAGGTTTCAGACATCAATTTCCTCTCCTTCTCAATATCTTCCAATGATGCATAATATACAATAGTCTCCCCACAACTTGGGCACTTATCTCCATATCTACGTGAACCTCCCACAAGTTTTCCGCAGTAAGGACAACGAAATACAATATATAAACAAACTACAAATACTATCTGTATCAAAATCATTACACCCGCAGCTATATCCAAAAAATCTGTTAACTCTAAAATACTATCTGGCACCAGATCGTATTTTAAAATTAAATAGAAGGATAAAAAATACATAACTAAAATCGCAATATATATTCTGAAGCACCATTTTCCTCTTTGTTCAAATCTTCTATTTTTTCGATTTTTAATGAATAACTCTTGTATTTCTTCTTCGCGCTTTTTCCCAATATTCACATTATTTCCCATTATATTTATCTCCTTCATATCTTTTGTTTTTTCAATACAAGCCGGCTATGTATCCCTACACAACCGGCTTATCTCATTCACATATATTTATTGTAACTATTCAGAGCATGCTCTAAATAATTACATATTTTCAGCTTCGAACTTCTTCATAAATTCAACTAAAGCTTCAACACCTTCGATTGGCATAGCATTGTAGATACTTGCTCTCATACCACCAACTGTTCTGTGTCCTTTAAGATTTTCAAATCCAGCTTCCTTAGCTTCTTTAACGAATTTAGCATCAATTTCTTCATTTCCTGTTACGAATGGAACATTCATAAGAGAACGATCCTTAGGTTCAACTGTACCCTTGAATAACTGGCTCTGGTCTAAGAAGTCATAAAGAATCTTAGCTTTCTTTTCATTGTGTTCCTTCATAGCCTGAAGACCACCCATCTTCTTAATCCACTTAAATACCTTACCACAGATGTAAATGTTGTAGCAAGGAGGTGTGTTGTACATAGAACCATTATCTGCATGAATCTTGTACTTCATCATTGTAGGAGTTCCCGGAAGTGTATCTTCTGTAATAAGGTCCTCTCTGATGATTACGATTACTGTACCTGCTGGTCCAATGTTCTTTTGAACACCACCGTAGATTACGCCGTACTTTGTTACATCAACCGGCTCTGATAAGAAGCATGATGAAACATCTGATACAAGTAATTTACCCTTTGTATTTGGAAGTTCTTTGAACTTTGTTCCGTAAATTGTGTTATTTTCACAGATGTATACATAGTCTGCATCTTCTGGAATGTCAAGGTCTGAACAATCTGGGATGTATGAGAATGTCTTGTCTGCTGAAGAAGCAACTTCTACTGCTTCACCGTAAATCTTTGCTTCCTGGTATGCCTTCTTTGCCCACTGACCTGTTACAATGTGAGCTGCCTTTTTATTCTTCATAAGGTTCATTGGAATCATTGCAAACTGTAATGATGCACCACCCTGTAAGAATAATACCTTATAATTATCCGGAATGTTCATTAACTCTCTCAAATCAGCTTCTGCCTCATCAATGATTGCCTGGTAAGCCTTTGAACGATGGCTCATTTCCATAACTGACATACCAGTTCCTTTGTAATCAAACATTTCTTCTGCTGCTTCTTTTAATACTTCTTCAGGTAATACTGCTGGACCTGCTGAAAAGTTATATACTCTTGACATTTTAATTTTCCTCATTTCTTATTATATTTATATTTTAAAATTTGCTTTGCAAATTCTTAGGTGGCGTTTTTGCGCCACCTTTTTAATACTTACTTATTCTGTAAATCGCCTGCGTCAAATGCATCTGCAATAGCTGCGCCTGGGGCAACCATTGGGAATACCTTGTCATCTTCTGCAATCTGGCATTCAATAACAACTGGAACATCCTGATTAAGTGCTTCTGCAAGTACTGATTCCACTTCATCCTTAGATGTAATTCTATAAGCCTTTGCGCCCATAGCTTCTGCAAGTTTAACAAAATCAACTGCATCATTTAATATTGTATTTGAATATCTCTGTCCGTAGAACAATGTCTGCCACTGTCTAACCATACCAAGTACGTGATTATTGATAACCACCTGTACGATTGGAACATTATATCTAACTGCTGTAGCGATTTCGTTCATATTCATTCTGAAGCATCCATCACCTGCAATATTGATAACTTTCTTTTCTGGTCTTGCAAGCTTAGCACCAATTGATGCACCAAGACCGTAACCCATTGTACCAAGACCGCCAGAAGAAATAAGAGTTCTTGGCTCTTTGTACTTATAGAACTGAGCAGCCCACATCTGATGCTGACCAACTTCTGTTGTGATGATTGCATCACCCTTTGTTGCCTCATAAATCTTTTCAATTACATAAGGACCTGTAAGAGCATCCTGATTATATGTAAGAGGGAATTTTTCCTTCATTGCCTTAATTTCATCAATCCACTCCGCATGATTCTGAGTATCAAGCTTAGCATTTACTCTTGCTAATACTTCCTTAGCATCACCAACGATGCTTACATCTGTCTTGATGTTCTTATTAATTTCAGCTGCATCAACATCAATATGAATAACCTTTGCATTGTTAGCAAATTTGCTTGCATTACCTGTTACTCTATCGCTGAATCTTGCACCAATTGCAATAAGTAAATCACACTGAGAAACACCAAAGTTTGATGTCTTTGTACCATGCATACCAATCATACCTGTGTATAAATCGCTGTTGTTATCAAACGCGCCCTTACCCATGAGAGAATCACAAACAGGAGCATTTACCTTTTCAGCAAATTCCTTTAATTCAGCACTTGCATCTGCTGCAATAACACCACCACCAATGTAGATAAATGGCTTCTTAGCTTCTTTAATAAGTTCAACAGCTTTATCAATTGCGAGGTCGCAAATTGTTTCTGTCTTCTTTTCAATCTTCTTCGGCTCTACTGCTGTGTATTCAGCAAGACCTGCTGTAGCATCCTTTGTAATATCCACAAGTACAGGACCCGGTCTGCCAGAAGCCGCAATATAGAAAGCTTCTCTTAATGTATCAGCAATATCTTCTGCATTCTTTACAATGTAGTTATGCTTTGTAATAGGCATTGTAACACCTGCAATATCAATTTCCTGGAAAGAATCCTTACCAAGTAATGGCGTTGCAACATTTGCTGTAATAGCTACCAATGGAATAGAATCCATGTAAGCTGTAGCGATACCTGTTACAAGATTTGTAGCACCAGGGCCTGAAGTAGCCATACAAACACCAACCTTACCAGTTGCTCTTGCATAACCATCTGCTGCATGAGATGCGCCCTGCTCATGAGATGTAAGTACATGCTTAATCTCACTTGAATGCTTATATAAAGCATCATATACATTTAAAATTGTACCACCTGGATAACCAAAGATTGTATCAACTTTTTGTTCTTTTAAACATTCAATAATAATTTCTGAACCTGTTAACTGCATAATCATATTCCTCTCTATCCGATTTTATCTTATAAATTGCTCTTGAGAACCGCACCCTTGCTTGCGCTTGTTACAAGTGATGCATATCTTGAAAGATAACCATCTTTTACCTTTGGTTCTCTTGGCTGCCATTTAGCTTTTCTAGCTGCAAATTCTTCTTCTGAAATTGCAAGCTCAAGTAAGTGATTGTCAATATCAATATTAATGATATCTCCCTCTTCAACTAATGCGATAGGACCACCTACTGCTGCTTCCGGACATACGTGACCGATTGAAGCACCTCTTGAAGCACCTGAGAAACGACCATCTGTAATAAGAGCTACTGATGAACCAAGTCCCATACCTGCGATTGCAGATGTAGGATTAAGCATTTCTCTCATACCAGGACCACCCTTAGGACCTTCATATCTAATAACCACTACATCGCCAGCAACAATCTTGCCTGACTTAATAGCGTCAATTGCATCTTCTTCACAATCAAATACTCTTGCAGGACCTGAATGCTTAAGCATTTCAGGAACAACTGCTGAACGCTTAACTACACATGTATCAGGAGCCAAGTTACCTCTAAGAACTGCGATACCACCAACTTCACTGTATGGATTTTCGATTGGACGGATAACTTCCGGATCTTTATTTACACAGCCTTCAATGTTCTCTCCAACTGTCTTACCTGTAGCTGTAATTAAATCTGTATGTAATAAGTTCTTCTTATTCAACTCGTTCATTACTGCATAAACACCGCCGGCTTCATTTAAATCTTCAATATATGTATGACCGGCTGGTGCAAGGTGACAAAGGTTAGGAGTTCTGGCACTGATTTCATTTGCAATATCAAGGTTGATATCAACGCCGGCTTCATTTGCGATAGCTGGTAAATGAAGCATACTGTTTGTACTGCATCCAAGTGCCATATCTACTGTTAAAGCATTTTCAAATGCTTCCTTTGTCATAATATCTCTAGGCTTAATTCCTTTTTCAAGGAGTTCCATAATCTTCATACCTGCATGCTTTGCAAGCTTAATTCTTTCAGAGTAAACAGCAGGGATTGTACCATTTCCAGGAAGCCCCATACCAAGAGCCTCTGTCAAACAGTTCATACTGTTTGCTGTGTACATACCTGAGCATGAACCACATGTTGGGCAAGCCTTATTCTCGAATTCTTCAACATCCTCAAGAGTCATTGTGCCTGCTGCATAAGAGCCAACAGCCTCAAACATACTTGATAAAGATGTCTTACAACCCTTAACACGACCAGCAAGCATTGGACCACCACTTACAAATATTGTAGGGATGTTAAGTCTTGCTGCTGCCATAAGAAGACCAGGTACATTCTTATCACAGTTTGGAATCATAACTAATGCGTCAAATTTATGAGCCATTGCCATACACTCTGTTGAGTCAGCAATCAAATCTCTTGTTACTAATGAGTACTTCATTCCTGAATGTCCCATTGCAATACCATCACATACTGCGATAGCTGGGAACTGAATTGGTGTACCGCCTGCCATTGCAACACCTAACTTAACTGCATCTGCAATCTTGTCAAGGTTCATATGTCCAGGAACTATTTCATTGTATGAGCAAACAATACCAACTAATGGTTTGTCAAGTTCTTCCTTTGTCATACCAAGGGCATTAAACAAAGAACGATGTGGTGCCTGCTGCATACCTTTTGTTACTGCATCACTTCTCATAATTTCCTCCATTCTAAAAGGCATGTTTGTGACATCTCGGCACAAACTGCCATGTGAAAAATCACTGTTATTTTTCACATTATTATACTCTTTCACTAATCAAGTCGCCCATTTCACTGCAAGACACCTGCTTCATG
>CAZESO010000132.1:0-6641 GCA_964515325.1 uncultured Roseburia sp.
TACAGCTCTCTCATTCCATACATTCTCATATATTTCTTCTGCCGAAAATACTCTGCCTGGTGATTTTATAAGAAGCGCCAGTATCTTGAATTCCATCGGTGTAAGCTTAACCGGTTCACCATCAACAAACACTTCAACAGTATCCTCATTAAGCTCCAAACCACCAATGGTATACACCTTATCATTATTTACTGTCCCTTGTGTCATCGCCATTTCCATATACTTTCTGTATCTTCTTAAATGAGAATTCACTCTGGCGAGTAATTCTAATGGCTGAAATGGCTTTGTCACATAATCATCAGCTCCCATATTAAGACCCATTATCTTATCTACTTCTTCTGATTTCGCCGACAACATTATAACTGGAAAATCATGATCTTTACGAAGCTGCATAACCATATGTATTCCATCCATTCTTGGCATCATGACGTCAACTATAGCCAAATGAATTTCACTTTTTTCGATAACCTCTAAACCTTCGATTCCGTCTGCTGCCTTAAATACATTGTATCCCTGACTTTTTAAATAAATCTCAACACCATCTCTGATTTCCTTGTCATCTTCTACTATAAGTATGCTTACCTGTTCCATCACATTTTCCTTTCCGCACCAAACGCTTCCTCGTTTGTACATTGCACATTATAATGTAGCTTTCTAAATATAAACTTCATATATTTCTTAAGAATTTCTTAAGAAATATACTTATTTTTTCTAAATACAACATTTTCTTTAAAATATTAATGACTTACTACCAATGATAGCAAGCCACATATATTTATATGTCTTATTTTGTAAAACATCATTAACTAAGCAATGAATATTCTTCAAGGTTCCATACCTTATCCACTAAACCTTCATAGAACTCCGGCTCATGACAAACTAACAGAATAGCTCCCTTGTATTCCTTTAATGCTCTCTTTAATTCATCCTTGGCATCTACATCTAAGTGATTTGTAGGCTCGTCAAGGATAAGTACATTTGTTTCTGTATTAATAAGTTTACAAAGTCTAACCTTTGCCTGTTCACCACCACTAAGTACTCTTACCTGACTTTCGATATGCTTTGTGGTAAGACCACATTTAGCCAAGGCTGAACGAACCTCATACTGTGTAAACGATGGAAATTCCTTCCATATTTCTTCAATACAGCTGTTATTTTCAGGTTTCATTTCCTGTTCAAAATAACCTTTATATAAATAATCACCGAGAGTTGCTTTTCCTGAAATTGGATTAATAATGCCAAGCAGACTCTTAAGTAATGTACTCTTTCCTATACCATTTGTACCAACAATGGCAATCTTTTCGCCCCTCTCCATACGAAGATTAATCGGCTTTGATAAAGGTGCATCCGATGAATATCCTATTACCAAATCAGTTGTCTCAAAGATGACCTTGCCCGCTGCTCTTGCCTCTTTAAAGTTAAATTCCGGCTTTGGTTTTTCTTTGGCAAGCTCAATAACATCCATCTTATCCAGCTTCTTTTGTCTGGACATTGCCATATTTCTTGTAGATACCCTTGCCTTATTTCTGGCAACAAAATCCTTTAAATCGGCAATTTCCTGCTGCTGACGATTGTATGCAGCTTCAAGCTGAGCCTTCTTAACTGCATAAACCTCCTGAAACTTATCATAATCACCCACATATCTGTTAAGCTCTTGATTTTCCATATGGTAAATGATATTTACAACACTATTTAAAAACGGAATATCATGGGAAATAAGAATAAACGCATTCTCATATTCCTGCAAATATCTCTTCAACCACTCAATATGGTTGGCATCAAGATAGTTAGTAGGCTCATCCAAAAGAAGAATTTCAGGCTTCTCAAGTAAAAGCTTACATAAAAGTATCTTTGTTCTCTGTCCGCCACTACATTCAGTAACATCCTTATCAAGACCAAGCTCAAGAATACCTAATGCTCTTGATACTTCTTCTATTTTGGAATCTATAACATAAAAATCATTGTTTGTAAGGATATCCTGGATTGTTCCAAGCTCCTCCATCATAGCTGTCATCTCATCATCAGATGCTTCACCCAGCTTGTCACATATGTCATTCATCTTTTCTTCAAGCTCAAATAAGTATTTGAAGGCATCCTTCAATACATCTCTGATTGTCATGCCTTTTGTAAGTACTGCATGCTGATCCAAATATCCTACTCTGACATTCTTATTCCACTCAACCTTACCTTCGTCCGGCATAAGCTTTCCTGTCACAATATTCATAAATGTAGACTTACCTTCACCATTAGCACCGACAAGTCCTATATGCTCTCCCTTTAACAATCTAAATGAAACATTATCAAATATGGCTCTGTCACCAAAACCATGAGTTAAATTTTCAACATTTAAAATCATATATATACTCTCTTTCCTTATTTCTTCATAGAGAAAGGGCTCATCGCTTAAGCGACAAGCCCCTCGCACTTATATTAGTATATAATATAAATATTTATTTTTCAACTATTTTGCTTCAATATAACCAAGAGCTTTTAACAACTCAGCTGATAATAAAGCACCACCTGCTGCACCACGAAGTGTATTGTGTGATAAACCTACAAACTTGTAGTCATATACAGAGTCTTCTCTAAGACGACCAACTGATACGCCCATACCATTTTCGAAGTTAACATCCATCTTAACCTGTGGACGATTGTCTTCTTCAAGATACTGGATAAACTGCTTTGGAGCACTTGGAAGTTCTAATTCCTGTGGAAGTCCCTTGAATGCAAGTAACTTCTCTATAAGCTGTTCCTTAGTAGGCTTCTTGTTAAATTTAACAAATACAGCTGCTGTATGTCCATCAAGAACCGGTACTCTGATACACTGTGTTGTAATAACAGGACCTTCAGCCTTCTTGATTACGCCATCTTCAATCTTACCCCAAAGTCTAAGTGGTTCCTGTTCACTCTTTTCTTCTTCACCACCGATGTATGGAATGATATTTTCAACCATTTCAGGCCAATCCTTAAATGTCTTACCTGCACCTGAAATAGCCTGATATGTTGTAGCAACAACTTCTACCGGCTCAAACTCCTTCCAAGCTGTAAGTACAGGAGCGTAGCTCTGGATTGAACAGTTAGGCTTAACTGCTACGAAACCTCTCTTTGTACCAAGTCTTTCCTTCTGGAATTTGATTACTTCATAATGTTCTGGGTTGATTTCTGGAACAACCATAGGAACATCAGGAGTCCATCTATGTGCACTGTTGTTTGAAACAACTGGTGTTTCTGTCTTAGCATAAGCTTCTTCGATAGCTTTGATTTCGTCCTTTGTCATATCAACTGCACTGAATACGAAATCAACTGAAGCCGCAACCTCTTCAACCTCATTAACATTCATAACAACAAGCTTCTTAACTGCTTCCGGCATTGGAGTCTGCATTTTCCATCTGTCACCAACTGCCTCTTCATATGTCTTACCTGCTGAACGAGGACTTGCTGCAACTGTAACAACCTCGAACCATGGGTGATTCTCCAATAATGATATAAATCTCTGACCTACCATACCTGTAGCGCCTAAGATACCAACTCTTAATTTCTGACTCATAATAAATCTCCAATCTTCTTTTCCATTTTCATTTTATGAAGCACTTATCATTTGTGTGATTCATACTACAATGCATCGGTTTTTTGTTCGCCCTTCGCGGACATTTGTCCGTAGCACTTTGTGTATTATATCATAGACAAATTAAAATGCAAGCATTTTTTTAAATTTTCTTCAATTCGGAAAATAAAAGCATATTAACACCACCCTAAAACATATACTTTATGAATTGAAGCTGCTTGCAAAATACAGCTTGACATCCTCACTAATTTCACCTATTATATTTTGTGTGTCAATCACAAGCTTCCATAGTTCAACGGTAAAACAGGTCACTCGTAATGTCCAGTTGTCGGTTCGATTCCGATTGGAAGCTTTAACCATAAAAATCCGTGCCAACATCTGTTAGTACGGATTTTTGTATGTTAAAACTTCACAGAATATCTTTCTTTTACAAGCTTTAAAAAATTACCTTTAAAAATATCTACCATCTTATCTATGTCCATATCCTGACTATACGGAACAAATCCACCTGCCATATTGAAATGCCCGCCACCGGTTCCAAATCCATCCAATGCAAGCATTACTATCTCACCGGCATTCAAACCACTGTACTTGCTGCTTCTGACTGATAACTTTATTCCTCCGTTGTTATATGAATACACAACCGAGAAGTCTACATTCTCCAGCGACATAATAAAGTCCGAAATAGTTGCTATAAGTCCCTCCGGACAATTGCTTCCTGTATTGGCAAAGCATACAGGCTCGCTAACCTCTATTGACTCAATGGCTGTGGAATATGCCTGCAAATCCTTCAATTGTAGCTCATTGGAAGAAAAAAATGATATAAGTGACATATCAGCTGCAAAATAAAGATTCTGGAACACATTTAAATCAAGCTTTGACACACCTCTTGTCATATCTGCAGTATCAATCTTAAGTCCATACATAAGTGCCGTTGCCACCGACTTATCCATAGGAATATCATTTTCATAAAAATACTCTGCAATAATAGATGCACATGCACCAATCTCCGGACGTACATCCATAAATTTGTAGTCAATTTCAAAAAAAGTAGGATGATGGTCAATACTCGCTATCTCGTCACCTATGATATCATATGTATTACCATTTCCTTTCTGCGAATCAATGAGTATAACCTCATCTTCATCACATAATTCTTCAATCTCATCAACATTTCTTACATCTATATGCAGCTGTTTAATCATAGATATAAGATTTCTTCTATCTATCTTACCCTTGTAGCATATAGTAGACTCTATTCCCTTTATCTGAAGTAATCTTTGCAAACCATATGCACTGGCAATCGCATCCGGGTCTGGAAAATTGTGTGTCTGTATGTACACATGCTGTTTTTTTATAATACTTATTAATTTATCTAACTTTGTCATTTTCATCTCTCCGTATACCTTTTTATATTCTTCAATTCCCAAAGTAAATTATTGCGAATTGGAGTTTTATATTAAAACCCGCTTGTCGAAGATATTATAACATGATATTATATTGATAATCAAACGTTTTCGTAAATTATATTAAAGAAAGAGAGAAATTATATATGAATAAAGTAAATATAACTGATATTAAGACTTTTATGTCAAAGCTTCTTATAAAAAATGATTTTGATGATTACCAGTTAAGAGAGGCAACCATTACAACCTTCAATACATTTACTATTGATGGAAGAATAAAGGAAAGCTTCTATACAAAGGAGGATTTTGACACACTTGAACAAAAAAACTTTTCAAGCTGGGCAGCAGTTAAACCACATTGCTTCAACATTATTAAAGGAAAGAATCTTCCTGTCAGCTTTAAAATCGTGTTAAAACTAAATGAAGCTAAAACTACAGCTATGATTAATGCTGCTTCGGCTCCAGTTAGTACGTCAGAGGTTGAAGGTCTTTATCTTAACATTAAATATGAAAACAACACCTTAGACTGCATTACTGCCACGTCATTGTTCACATTCACAACAGATAAATCCCTTGAAAATTATTGGGATAAAGAGGCCGAAAAATTTCTACTAGCACTCTTTTAAATTGAGTGCTAATTTTTCTTGACATTTACATTTGATAGTATTACAATACTCTAGTGTGGGGGGATAAACCCCACACTATTTTTTTATAAAATATATATTATGGAGGTTATACACATGAGTACTACACATGGCAATTTATCAATTAACAGTGAAAATATTTTCCCAATTATAAAGAAGTGGCTCTATTCAGACCACGACATATTTATGAGAGAGCTTATTTCAAACGGCTGCGACGCCATTACAAAGCTTAAAAAGCTTGAGATTATGGGCGAATGCCAGCTTCCTGATGACAACAAGTTCAAGATTGAGGTTACAGTAAATGACAAGGAAAAAACACTTACGTTTACAGATAACGGACTTGGTATGACAGCTGATGAGGTTAACGAATATATTAACCAGATTGCATTCTCAGGTGCCACTGATTTCCTTGAGAAGTACAAGGATAAGGCCAACGAAGACACCATTATCGGCCACTTTGGACTTGGCTTCTACTCTGCGTTTATGGTTGCAGACAGGGTTACAATTGATACTCTTTCTTATAAGGAAGGTTCTACACCTGTTCATTGGGAATGCGACGGCGGTACAGAATTTGATATGAAGGATGGCGACAAGGCTACACGCGGCACTACCATAACCCTTTATTTAAATGAGGATAGCGTAGAATTTGCCAATGAATACAGAGCACGCGAGGTTATTACAAAATACTGTTCATTTATGCCTATCGAGATATATCTTATCAATGCAAATGCAGAAACTCAGCATGAAACAGTTGATGAAGACGAAGTTTTGGATACAGATACAGTTGCCTTAAATGATACTGCTCCTCTTTGGTCAAAGCATCCAAATGAATGTACTGATGAAGAATACAAGGAATTTTATACAAAGGTGTTCCATGACTTCAAGGAGCCATTATTCTGGATTCACCTTAATATGGACTATCCATTTAACTTAAAGGGTATCCTCTACTTCCCTAAGATTAACAGCGAATACGATACCTTGGAGGGTACAATCAAGCTTTACAACAATCAGGTATTCATTGCAGAC
>CAZESO010000133.1:0-6637 GCA_964515325.1 uncultured Roseburia sp.
CCTTGATTATTAACTAAATATAATTTATACTTACTATGTTTACATGCTGTAAACTTATGAAATGGAGGATAATATGAACCAAGGGAATCGGAGTTTAGAAAAAAATTTAATACACCATATCCGAATATCAGGTATTAAGCTAATTACAATTCCTATTATTTTAATAATGCTTATTGGCTATTTACTGATTAAAATACCATTCTCAGATATTCTTGTTCCAAAGACTGTTGACAATTTAAATACTTTGTCATTAGATACAAATAAGAGTATTGAATATTTTTCAATATCAAGTAGCGAATGGCTATATAGCGGATACAACAATTATAAAGACAATAAAATACTTGAATATATATATTATCATATAGATAATGAGACATGCTATTTTCTTCTTGTTTCACCGGAACATGTAAAAAAATCTGATATGTCATTAAAAAATAAAAATATTACTGTATCAATTATGGAACGTTCAGATTCATTCAACTCTTTTCTGACTGAGTTTGCTACTGATATAAATTGGAATTTTAAAGCATTAAATGAAGCAAGTTCTTCTATCATACTAAGTACTTCTTCATACAATATAACATTATATAAAATATTTTTTGCAGCATTAATTATAATGTTATTATATTTGATTTTTTTCAAATTATATTTGATACTGATAATTATATTCCCAGTGCTTTCACCACAATTAGGTTCAAAGCACCGACATACTCTTGACAGCATTCGTTCGAGAACTGAATTTGCCATGTTATTACAAGCAGAATTGGATAATTACATTTTCAAAGCAGATGATATGTATATAACCCAGAATTATATTATCAATCTGACAACCGGAGAATTGTGTATAATACCACTTAATAAGCTTTGTTTCACTTTTGAGCATGGTAATTTGCATAAGTTTTTGTGGCTTTATATGAAAGTAACCCACACTATATACTTTTTATGCAGTAACTCACTCAAATGCCATTTTACACACAAGAATTCAGGACAGATAGACACTATTATGAGTGTTTTAAAAGAAACTATTCCTGATCTTATGGTTGGATATTCTACAGAGAATCAAATGCGCTATATTGAGATAATTAAAGAACATAAATCCAAATAAGAAAGCTTTGACACAGTTTTTCATATATTAAAAAAGGCTTTAATGAAATTAACTCATTAAAGCCTTTTTTGTTAAACCCTATTCCTCATACTCATCATCTTCATATTCATCTTCATCGTACTCATCTTCGTCATACTCGTCTTCATCGTACTCATCTTCATCGTACTCATCTTCGTCATACTCATCTTCATCGTACTCATCTTCGTCGTACTCATCTTCATCGTACTCATCTTCGTCATACTCATCTTCGTCATACTCATCTTCGTCATTACGTTTCTTTAACACGATGAATACTACAACTCCGATTACAGCAACAACTACAACTACTATAACAACAATAACAATTGGATTCACACCACCTTTTTCATTATCATCTACTGTTGTAGCTTTGGTTGTTTCTTCTTCTGCTCCATTTGACTCTGCAATGTCTCTTTTAACAATATTACTGTCCTCAGAATATCCTGCGTTATTTAATGCAACAACTTTATATTCACAATTAGCTTCATCTATTTCACCTTTTACTGTAAACATTGTAGTTTCTGTCTGCTTCACAAGCTTCCATTCACCATCTACCATCTGATATACATAATAAACCTGCGCTCCTGTTGCGCCACTCCATTCAATAATAAATACCTTTTCTTTATTCTGCTTAACAACTACATTAGGTACTTCAGGCTTTTCTGTCAGTAACTCTGTTCCAGTAATATTATTAACTAACCATTCTTCACCTGTTTCAACCAAACCTTCTGCAACAAGTCTTGCCATCTGAACTGCACCATATATCTGAAAGTTCTTAGTATCTGCCGCACCTGCTGAATACTCAGTATCATATTCACCCTCTTCGCAGAAAAGGAATATTTTCTTTAATTCTTCTTCATCAAGAGTTGCATAATAATCTCTTGATTTCTTGTCCATATCAATGAGAAGGGTTCCTTCTTCAGCTGCTACATCCTTAACCGCCTGAACATATTCAGCATAGCTTGATACAAAATTACCACTTTCATCTACATTCCAATCAGCAATTGGTGTAACAAGAATTGGTGTAACATTCATCTCTCTTGCATCTGAAATATATAATTTCAAATATTCTTTAAATGTAGCAATGTCTACATAATTAACCTCTGCTAACTTCTTCTCTTCTTCAGTCATACTGTCATTAGGAGCAGTTGCATCACTTTGTCCACCAAAATGAATTAATAAATAATCGCCCGGTTGTCCACCACCTGATGTTGCCAATACTGTTGTCAACTGATTTGTACTATTCAGTTTAGCAGTGGAGCCATCATAATATGTCTTTATAGAATATCCTTCATTGGCACCATCCTGAATCTGCAATATCTGACTATCAGTTATATATGACTTTATCATCTCTACCCAGCCAGCCTGTGGATCATACGTACCCAACTCTCTAATTGCCGTACCAACTGCATCCCAGTTACATACAGTTGAATCACCTACTACAAAAATTCTTCTGTAGCTTCTTGTTGTGGCAGCCGTTGTTCCACTCTCTGTAGCTGTAGTTTCTCCCTCAGCTGCTGTTGTCTCATCTGCATACACTGCCACCTTACCACTTAATACCATTGATGAAAGTACAACAAACATCAACATACATGCAGTTATCCTTTTCAATAAACTCTTCATACTGTTCATCTCCTATCTTTTTTATGTAATTTTTCACGAATATACATTAAAGCCATTATACCAAAAAACATACAATTTTTCAAGAAAAAAAGCAGATGCAACCGCATCTGCCTAATAACTACTTCTTATCATTAATTGGCGTATTACCACTTCTGTTAGCCAATATCTTTTGTTGCTTTTCACCAATGTATTTGCCTAAAACAGGACTTGGTAAATCCAACTTACATCCCAATAGTTTCCTGCCATTATGTTCAGCTATTCGAACTATCTTTCCACGCAAATCCAAAACAGTTTCTAATTCTTCATCTTTATACACTGTCCTTATTGGATTACCTACTTCACACTTAACTAAACCTTCTACTAAAACAGCAAATCCACTATAACTTACATCTCTAAGTATCAACTGAATCGCATCTTTATTCTTACCAATTCTTGCTTTTGCCTGACCTCCGATTGACAATCTAAAATTATCTCTTCTGTTAACTTCTTTGGCCTCAGATTTACATGAAATTCTCATCAAAACATTGTTCTTTGCCATCATCATCTTTACATCACAGCCAGCCCACATAAGCGGTTTATCTTTGTCTCTTTCAATCATAAGACCGACTTTAACATCACCAACTCCCAAATTAAGCACCTTACCATCCATTCGTAAAGCTGCTACCAAAAGATCCTTGCCTTTTGTACCCACACATGTAGTTTTTAAATTTAATGTCTTCTCTTCAAATAAAATAATAAGGGTAACTTCTGTCCCTTCTTCCAATTCATATATCTTCATTACTACACCACTTTTTCTAAAATTAATATGAGAATCATTAACAATTATTAACTATACTCATCATTTCACTTCACATTCTGTTACCTATTATACCTTTTATTTGCATCAATGACAAGAAAAATTTTACAATAAATCTTCATTATAACAAGCTCTTTCTCCACCTATGAACTTTGCTCTGGTTCTGGCACATACCAAATGAGCTTCCCCTATATTTTTTACACTTAATCTGACAGGAACTGCGACCTCCTCTAAATGCATGCCTATCAGCGTATCACCTATATCCATACCTGCTTTTGCCTTTATATGTTCTACAGCCACCGGTTCCTTGAAATTCTTGTATGCTGTTGTTGCAAATGAACCTCCTGCCTTTGGTTGAGGCATTACATTAACAATAGGAATATTTCTTTCTATAGCAGCACTTCTTTCTATAATAATAGCTCTGTTCAAATGCTCACAACATTGTGCTGCAATATAAATGCCACATTCTTGAGAAGCTTCATATATTCCCTCAAAAACAGCTTTAGCAGCATCTATACTTGATTCTGTTCCTATGGTATTACCAGTAACTTCGCTTGTTGAACACCCTACCACCAAAATATCCTTCTGTTGTAACTTAGCTTTTGCTATCAGTTCCTCTGTTGCTTTCTTTGCACTTTCTTTAATCAATTCCAATGACTGTTCCATTTTAATACTCTCTTTTCTACCAAATATTTACTTTCTGTGATACTATCACATTACCATTTCTTATACCGTTAATCTCAAGTTGATCAGGTACAAGGCTTGTTCCGTTATAAGAAGGCTTACAAACATAATTATTTACAACATTGTTCATAAGTAACTCTTCAATCATTTTATCACTTTCTTCTTTAACAATTGCTATCTTAGCTGGCACATAAATTGTATTTTTCTCTGATGCCTGTCCGTTAAATATAACAGGCATAATATATACAGGCTTTAATTCACCAGCTTCAACTAACTCTTCAATTTGCTCCTTTGTTGTAATCTTAGCATACATACTATCAGACTCTGTCTTTTTTGATTTTTCGAATAATCCCATAATTGTTCCTCCTATTTGTTATATTCTGCTAATTATTCATTTCCATAATGCGTTTTCTAATATCCTGCATTCTTAAATCTAATTCTGTGCTCTTATTAGCACAATCTACTAACTCTTCTGCCAACACTTTGGCTTCTTGCTCAGGTATATCCTTTTTATACCTTAATTTATGTTCAAGACTAGCCCAAAAATCCATCGCGATGGTTCTCAGCTGAACCTCTACCTTCATATTACGCTTCTCATTATGTAAAAATATTGGAACCTCCACTATTAAATGAAGGCTACGATAGCCACTTGGCTTAGGATTCTGAATATAATCCTTTCTCTCTATAAGAGTAATATCATCCTGCTGTAATAAACATTCTGCCAACATATAAATATCATCTTGGAAAGAGCATACAACTCTGACACCGGCTATATCTCTAATCTCCTCTTGAATAGCCTTTAAAGTTATAGGAATGTTTTTCTTCCTTATTTTTTTCATTATGCTTTCTACAGATTTCACTCTGGTTTTGATGCTTTCTATTGGATTTCTGTCATATTCAAGTGAAAATTGTTCATTTAACACTTTCATCTTAGTTTCTATTTCCATTATTGCACATCTGTAATATGCAAACATCGTATCCAGTGGCAACAGATTATTCTGCATCATATCTATAAATTCATCAGATAAAAACGTATTTCTAATAATCTGGTCATGCGATCTAACAATTATTTCTTCTAAACCCACAATATTTCTCCTTATTTTGTATTTAATATCAAAAGTAATATTCTGTATTATACCAAACATCCCACTATTTTTTCAATAGTTTTTTGACAAAATTTTTATAATCTTTATATTTTTTTAATATTTATCCCATATAGCAGAAACAAGGAGAATATCAAAACATTCTCCTCTCTTTTATTTTCTTTCTTCAATTCGCAAAGTTAGTGTTTGAGTTCTCCCTACATTGGAGTTGTATTTTGTTCACCTTCTGTTGCATTTTCATCTGTTTGATTTGTTTCAGACGAATTCATTGTAGTTGTTTCCGTTGTAGTTGGTGCTGTTGTTGGCACTGGTGTTGTTGGTTCTGTTGTAACCGGATTAGTTGTAGTTGGCGCTGTTGTAACTGGTTTTGTTGTAGTTGGAACTGTCACCTTTTCCTTAACTGTCAAAGTCACATTCACTTCAGCATATCTTCCTATTGCATCTGTTACACTTACTACAATATTATAATTTCCTGCCACATTTAAATCATATTGTCCCGACACTTGCAATTTCTCACTTATATCATTACCACATGTATCCTTCGCACTAAAATTTGCAAGAATGCTATTTATTGAACTACCAGCTTCTATTGTAACACTCTTTGATGCCGGATATTCAATTGTTGCTGTAAATTGATGCCATGGGTTATTAGGATTAGGGTCAGTCGGGTCCCAACCTCTATATGGACTATCCTCTGGAATCTTAATAGTATCCGGTTTGCCTAATGGTCCTGGATTACTTGCATCATCATATATGATAACTGTTGTACCCACTGGACAATTTTCTACTAACCATTTTGCATCTGCAACTGTCATTCTCACACATCCAAGCGATGCCGGTGAACCTAATTTATTATATTCCTGCCATTCTAAATTATCATTTGAAGCAGTATAAAATGGAACTGAATGAAATAATGTTGAGCCAACTATTCTGTATGCATAATGTCCATATGTACCATCAAACATCAATCTCCAATCATATGAAATTATTGTATTATACTGTCCTAATGGTGTATCTTCAATATTCTTTCCACATGAAACAGTTATAGCTTTATATGGTATCGTATACTGCCCATTAGCATCCTTTGCATATACTGTAGTACAGTTTGCTGCACGATTTACCATTATTAAATACGGATACTCTACTGGTACATATTCTCCTGTTGTTTCAGGTTCAGTTGTCTGTTCCTGTGTTGTTGTCTCTGTTGTTGTAATATCAGTTGTTGTCTCTATTTCAACAGTTGTTTCTGACTCTTCTGGTGTCGTTGTCTCTTCTGTGCTATTTTGAACTACTTTAGATGTAGTTGTT
>CAZESO010000134.1:0-6591 GCA_964515325.1 uncultured Roseburia sp.
AACCATCACGAAGCTTTCTAAGTCTTTCCCATGGGTCTTCCTTTAAAAATCTAAGACATGAATCAAATGTGGCACCACCCCAGCATTCAACAGAATGATATCCGACTTTATCCATAAGTTCAACTATAGGAAGCATCTGCTCTGTAGTCATTCTTGTTGCAATAAGCGACTGATGAGCATCACGCAATACAGTTTCGGTAATTTTTACCGATTTCTTTTCTGCCATATATCAATACCTTTAACCTTTCATAATAATGGGCAATATCCTAAAGGAAAATCGCCATAAACACACCCGCTGCAACAGCTGTACCAATAACGCCCGCAACATTAGGTCCCATCGCATGCATTAATAAATAGTTTGTAGGGTCATATTCTCTACCAACCTTCTGTGAAACTCTGGCTGCCATAGGAACCGCAGATACACCTGCCGAGCCAATAAGTGGATTAATCTTGCCTTTTGTAAGCTTACACATAATCTTACCAACAACAACACCACCCGCTGTACCAA
Source organism: uncultured Roseburia sp. (assembly GCA_964515325.1). Taxonomy (GTDB): domain Bacteria; phylum Bacillota; class Clostridia; order Lachnospirales; family Lachnospiraceae; genus SVEL01. Next base: position 509 of record CAZESO010000134.1, read on the forward strand.
AAGCAAACGCAAGCAAACCTAAGATTACAATCTTAATTGTACTCCAGTTAAGAAACGCTTCTGCACTTGTTGTTGCACCAACTGATGTACCAAGCAAAATAACTACGATATACATAAGCGCATTAGAAGCAGTCTCTGTAAGCTGCTTAACAACACCAGATTCTCTAAAGAGATTACCAAGCATAAGCATACCAACAAGTGGAGCTGTAGATGGTAAAATCATTGTTACTACAATTGTAACTATAATAGGGAAGAGAATCTTTTCAAGCTTACTAACAGGTCTAAGCTGTTCCATTTTAATCTTTCTCTCTTCTTCTGTTGTAAGAAGTCTCATTATTGGCGGCTGAATAATTGGTACTAATGACATATATGAATACGCTGCCACCGCAATAGGTCCCATTAAATCCGTCTGTCCAAGTTTACCTGCAAGAAAGATGGATGTAGGACCATCCGCACCACCGATAATTGAAATAGCTGCTGCTGCCTTATCAGAAAATCCCATCAATATAGCTCCAAAATAAGCAACATAAATACCAAACTGTGCTGCCGCACCAAGTAAAAAGCTCTTTGGATTTGCAATAAGCGGACCAAAGTCTGTCATCGCTCCTACTCCAAGGAAAATAAGTGAAGGGAGTATACTCCATTCATCCAATATGTAAAAATAATATAATAAACCACCTACGCCGTTTTCTGATTCCGAAGGTTTCATCATAATGTCCGGATACATATTTACAAGCAACATACCAAAAGCTATTGGCACTAATAATAATGGTTCATATTCTTTAGCAATCGCTAAATAGAGAAATATACATGCAACAACAATCATTATATAATTGCCAACCGTCAAATTAAAAAACGCTGTCTGATGCACTAACTCTCCCAAAACATCTAATATATAATCCATTTGTAACCTCCTTTTTATTTAATAATGAGCATTCAATATTAATTCAAGGAAGCTAAAACATCTGAAGCTTCAACCATTGCGCCTTCAGCCACATCTATCGATGCAACTGTACCATCTTCTGTCGCAACAACTTCATTTTCCATCTTCATAGCTTCTAATATCATTACAACATCGCCCTTTTTAACAGCATCTCCAACCTTAACCTTAACAGCTAAAATCTTACCCGGCATTGGAGCTACAATTTTCACACTACCCGCTCCAGCTGATTTAGCCACAGGCGCAGACGCCGGCACTGCCACAGGCGCAGCTACTGGCGCACTCATCATAACCGGCGCTGTAGCAACCGGTGCAGAACCGCCTAATTCTTCAACCGCAACATCATAAACATTTCCATTTACCGTAATTCTATAATTCTTCATAATATTTATCCTTTCCTTGCTACTTTCTTAACTGAACGAACTACAAAAGAATCCGAAGACTGATTTGTCGCTGCACATATAGCTGCTGTTATTACAGCAATAAGTTCTAAATCATTTGTTACTACTTCTTCCTTTATGGTAATCTGTTCAATAGTCTTGTCCACAGACTCTACCGATTCGCCTTTTCTTGCTTTCTTTCTTGCTTTCTTTCTTGCTTTCTTCTCTTCTTTTTTCTTCTTTCTTTCGGCCAAGTATGCCTCTAATTTAGGAATATACTTAAACAACGAAATAATATAAGCTATAAGAATCAAAACCGCGAACACTACTGTAAGACCAATCAAAGTATTAAAGCCTGCATTTATCAATTTCTCAGCCATATAAATCTATCCTTCCTAGTAATCATTACTATTAGTCAACGATATGTTATTCTTATACAGTTCCATGCTTTTTGAAATAATTATCCTCTGATTTTGAATACAACATTTCAAAAGCCGCAATAAGATGCTTTCTTGTATCTGCCGCACTAATAATAGCATCAACATAACCTCTCTTAGCAGCTGACATGGCGCTCGCCTGATTAACAGTATATTCTTCTGTCTTTTCAGCAATAAAAGTATTCTTATCAGTTGCAGTTTTAATTTCATCAGCATACATTATCATAACAGCCTCTTTTGGATTCATAGTTCCAATCTTAGCACTATCCCATGCAAATGTTAAATCCGCTCCAACTGCCTTGCTGTTCATTGCAACATAGCCTGTACCAAAAGCATTACCAATAATAACATTAACCTTAGGTACAGTTGCACTTGATAACGAATCAATCAATGCTGCAACTGACGCTGCCATCTTACTTTCCTCTTCAATCTCAGCTTTAAAACCTTCTGTATTCGTAAGTGTAAGAACAGGAATATTGAACGCATCACAGAACTTCACAAAATCTGCAGCTTTCTTAGCACCTTTAGATGTAAGACATGCTTCGCATTCCATCTTAACCTCTGAATTTTCATCATATTTCTTAGTTCTGTTGGCAACTGCGCCAATAGTAGCACCATTAAGCTTAATAAAAGCTGTAATCATTTCAGGTGCATAATTTTCTTTAATTTCAACAAATACATTACCATCCGAAATATGTCTTAATGCAATCGCTGTATCTTCAACACAATTCGAAAGAGCAGCACACACTCTGTTTAAATCATCTGTACAAACATTATCAGATAAGTCGTACTGATTATTTGTTGGAAGAACATTAAGCAAATTCCTAATACCGGTAAATATCTCCATTTCATTTCCAACAAAATCTACATTTCCTGCCACCTCACTCTGGAACTGTGCACTCCAAGTAGCATTCTTGTCTTCACGATTGCCTTCAATTACATTTGGCGAATTAACAAACAACTTCGCCTTTTCTTCCATAAATGTAAAATCCGCCATAGCCGGAATAACACTTAAACCGCCACCACAATTTCCAAAAACAGCCATAATCTGTGGCACTAGTCCTGATGCTTTCGACTGCTTCCCATAAATTTCGCCAAATGCATTTAATGCATCTGTTGCTTCCTGAAGTCTTAGACCTGCACAATCCAAAAGTCCAATAACCGGAGCAGCTGTTTTCACTGCCATTTCATACAAATTACAAATCTTTTTGCTATGCATTTCACCAATAGTTCCGCCGAGCACGCCCGCATCCTGACTGAATATGTACGCCGGACATCCGTTTACAACGCAATAACCGGTAATTACTCCGTCAGAAGCTGTATCAAAATTCTTGATATTGAAATCTGTACTTCTTGCCTGAACAAGTCCTCCAATTTCAACAAAGCTTCCCTGATCAGCTATCTGGTTAATTCTTGACATAGCCTTCTTTTCTGCTAAATCACCCATCTCGCATTCCTTTCCTGCAATAAATCAATTTCTATATATTTATTGCAATAAAAAAACTTTTCACATATACAATTTTACTCAAAATTCCACAAAATTTCAAGTTGATTTTGGCTTATTTTACCTTTATTTTTACAATATTTTTCACTTCAAAAAAAACATTTGAATTACGTTACCTAAAACCCATTTAAAATCAACCTTTTTTACTTCCTCCCGGGAATATATGTTATACTCTTTTATAATTTCATCACCTATACTGTATATCACCTTGCCGACAACCTGATTTTCTCTTACTTCTGCCTCCATAACATTTTTAATCTCAATATCATACTCAATGTTTTCGCCATCTTTTGTTAGAATTTCAAAATCATCTTTCTTCATATAACAATCAATATATACATCTTTATCCAATTCCATTTTTATAACATTATCATTATTGTCAATATAACCATTTTTCACAAGAATTCTTGGCATTTCAACAACACTATTTGAAATATTTGTTTTAGAAAACTCATTAATTCCATAATTAAATAATACTTTAGAATCTTCCCATTTATAATTTTTATTATACGGCCATCCACAACCTAAAAGTGCTATTACATATTTTTTTCCATCTCTTTCCAATGCTGCCACATAACAATATCCGGCATCGTTTGTAAATCCCGTTTTTCCCGAAATCACACCATCCATCATATCAAGAAATGTATTTTTATTATTAACACTATAGCTTCTATTTCCTGAAACATTTGTAAAACTATAATTTCTTTCATTTGTTATCTTCACAAATTCTTCATTTTCTATACAATAAGCCATTATTTTAGCTAAGTCCACCGCTGTTGTTGAATGTCTTTTGCCATTTTCATCAGTTGCATCTAATCCATTTGGTGTAATGAAATATGTATCATAGCAGCCTATATCATATGCTTTCTTATTCATTAACTCTGCAAATTCTTCAACACTTCCTGCAATATGCTCTGCTATTGCCACCGCTGAGTCATTATGTGATTCAAGCATTAATGAATGCAATAAATCTCTAAGATAAAACTCATCCCCTTCTACTGCATCCAATTGTACATCAGGCATGCTTGCCGCATATTTGCTGATAGTAACAACATCATCCAAATCACCGTATTCAAGAGCCACAATACATGTCATTATCTTAGTAGTACTGGCATTAGCAAGCTTTTCATATCCATTTTTCTCGAACAAAACTCTTCCTGACTCCCCATCCATAAGACAAGCTCCTAATGCATATAATTCATTGACATCCAGCTCTTCTCCATAACTTGTATATAAAGAAATATTAGTTAGAAGCATTAATAACAGCACCATAAAAATTATTGTTTTTTTCATAAAAAATCCCGACTATTACTTTCATTTGATTATATGAAAATAATAGTCAGGATATGTATTAGATGTCTAATTTTAATTGTATTTCTTCTTCCGCTTCACTCTTAAATTCTTCTATTTGAGCATTATTTATTTCCGGAAGTTCTTCAACTGATTTTACACCAAACTTTCGTAGAAACTCTTCTGTTGTTCCAAAAAGTAATGGTTTACCCGGGGCATCCAGTCTGCCAACTTCTGTAATCAAATTATATTCAATTAATTTATTTACAGCATGATCACACTTAACACCTCGAATTTTCTCTATTTCAATTCTTGTAATTGGTTGTTTGTATGCTATTATTGATAATGTTTCCAAAAGGACATCCGTAAGAACATATTTTTTAGGTACACTGGCCACCTTTATAAGATATTCGTACATTTCAGTTTTTGTACATAGCTGGTATGAATCCTCTAACTCTATTATCTTTATACCTCTATCTTCATTATCATACTTATCCATAAGATTATGTATAAGCTTTCTTGTTGTGTCCACATCATGGTCGATTGCATAAGCTATTTTTTCTAATTCTACGGAATCTCCCATTGTAAATAATATCGCTTCAATTACACTTTCCAATTTCTGTATCTCCATCTTCTAATATTGCCTTTCTCAAGCCTCATTGTAAGTAATTAATATATCATCAAAAATATTTTCCTGAACTATATTGATAAAACCAACCTTCATAAGTTCCAATATAGCCAAAAATGAGACTATTGTATGAATTTTGCTCCTTTGTTCCATCAATAAAGCCCTAAAGCTAAATCTTTTATTTTTCTTAGCATATTCTCTTATATATTCCATCTTGTCAGGAAGATTAACCTCCTCTTTTTCGATGTTTCCAAATTTACTACGAATAGGGTCGATTTTATCAGCCTGTCTTTCCATAACCATCTTAAATATATTATTGAGTTTTGACAGTGTTACATCCTCTAATAATTCATCCAAATCTACCGGTTGCTGATATTTCAAAACAACCTCCGGTATGGTTGGTTTCTTATATAAAGCCCTTCCTGCATCAAGCTCCCTATCCTTGAGTTCATAAGAAATATACTTATACATCTTGTACTCTAATAATTTCTGTACGAGCTCATCTCTTGGATCTTCCTCTTCGCCATCCTCATTAATTTCCTTTGGAAGTAACATTCTCGACTTAATATCTATAAGAGTTGCCGCCATTACAAGAAACTCACTTACAACATTCAAATCCTGTCTATCCATATTATTGACATAATCAAGATATTGCTCAGTTATCTCAACAATTGGAATATCATAAATATTAACTTTATTTTTATCTATAAGATGTAATAATAAGTCCAACGGACCTTCAAACACCTGTAATTTTACCGGAATACCCATAAGTACCTCTTTCTCATACTTATAATCAAATAAGCATTTTTGCCATGTGTCATTTTACAAAATTTCAAAGAAAAAATCAACCTTATTTATTTTCAAAAGTAAACATATGAATCTGTGGCATATTAAATAATCTAAA
>CAZESO010000135.1:0-6506 GCA_964515325.1 uncultured Roseburia sp.
TATCACAACCACATTCACCATGGTTGAGATTCGTGCCACATCTATTACAAAAACCCTTGCAATCTTCATCACAAAGAGTTTTCATAGGTAAATTCACTAAAATCTCACCGTAAACAAACTTTTCGACATCAAAGGACGTTCCTGATAAATATTCTTCTTTATCATCTTCGCTAACATTTCTGTCATCTAAGTCTGTTTCCTTTGAAGTTTTAATATTTAATTCTACTTCAACTTCCTCTAAACACCTGTCGCATGGTATCTTCAAAACAATCTGCATATCACTTTCCATAAGAACCTTTTTCTTACCCAGCCCGATAAATCTAAGGGTAATAGGTTCCTTTGTTGAAACCGGATATTTAGCATAATCTGTCTTAAACTCTTCCATCTCCAAGTTATAAGAAAGCTTAATTTCTTTATCCTCACGGGATAAAAGTTCCGATAAGTCAATCAGCATAGTACCTCTTTCCTAATCGCACTTTTACGATTATACATACACTAATTAAATTTGTCAATATTTTTTTCAAAAAACTATTTTACAAGTGCAAGTGTATCTCTAGCTATAACAAGTTCTTCATTTGTAGGAACTATCATAACCTTAACCTTAGAATTTTCTGTAGAAAGCATCTTGAACTGACCTCTACACTTATTTTCTTCTACATTAAATTCCACACCTAAGTATCCTAAGTATTCACATACCCATCTTCTTACAACTTCATCATTTTCACCAACACCAGCTGTAAATGCGATAGCATCAACACCATTCATGGCAGCAGCATATGAACCGATGAATTTAGCAACTCTGTAGCAGAATACTTCCATAGCAAGCTTAGCTCTTTCATCACCAGCATCTAAAGCATCATTTAAATCTCTAAAGTCACTTGAAATTCCTGATAAACCTTCAACACCTGACTCTTTATTAAGAAGCTTCATAACGCCTTCCATATCAAGACCTTTCTTCTTAGCAAGGAACTCAATGGCAGCAGGATCAATATCACCACATCTTGTACCCATTACAAGACCTTCAAGTGGAGTAAGACCCATTGTTGTATCAACTGATTTACCATTTAATACAGCTGTTACACTTGAACCATTTCCAAGGTGACAAACGATAATCTTTGAATCATTAATATCAAGACCAGCATACTTTGCAGCTTCCTTTGAAACGAATGAATGTGATGTTCCGTGGAAACCATATTTTCTAATCTTATAATCTGTGTAACAGTCATATGGAAGACCATACATATAAGCCTTAGCTGGCATTGTCTGATGGAAAGCTGTATCAAATACTGCTACCATTGGTACATTTGGCATAAGAGCCTTGCACGCTTCAATACCGATAAGGTTAGCCGGATTGTGTAATGGAGCTAAATCGCTACATTCTTTGATACCTTCAATAACTTCATCTGTAATGATTGTTGAAACAGCAAACTTTTCACCACCATGAACAATTCTGTGACCTACAGCACCTACTTCATCTAAAGACTTAATAACACCTGTCTTATCATTTACAAGCGCATCAAGTACAGACTTAACAGCAACTGTGTGATCCGGCATATCAATATTTGTGATTTCCTTTTCGCCACCTGCTGGTGTGTAAACAAGTCTTCCATCGATTCCGATTCTTTCACAAATACCTTTTGCTAATACATTTTCTGAGATTGAATCAATTAACTGATACTTAAGTGATGAGCTACCACAATTAATAACTAAAATATTCATAATTATTTTATCCTTTCAAATCTAATTTATTTTAAACATGTCATATTGACAAGTTTGTAAACCATTCTACTGAGCCTGTGCCTGAACTGCTGTTATCGCAACAACACCAACGATATCCTTTGCTGAGCATCCTCTTGATAAATCGTTAATTGGTTTTGCAATACCCTGTGTTACAGGACCGTAAGCTTCTGCTTTTGCAAGTCTTTGAACAAGCTTATATCCAATATTACCTGCATCAAGGTCTGGGAAAATAAGAACATTAGCATGTCCTGCAACCTTACTGCAAGGAGCCTTAGATTCACCGATTTCAGGTACAATTGCAGCATCTAACTGTAATTCACCATCAAGCTGTAATTCTGGATATTCAGCCTTTGCAAGCTTAACTGCCTCTACAACCTTATCTACATCCGCATGCTTTGCGCTACCCATAGATGAATGTGATAACATAGCAACCTTAGCTTCTTTAGCAACTAAAAATTCAAAGCTTTCTGCTGAAGACTTAGCAATCGCTGCAAGTTCTTCTGAATTTGGATTCTGTACAAGTCCGCAATCACCAAAAATAAATGTACCATTTTCACCATATTCGCAATTTGGAACAACTTCAACAAAGAATGCTGAAACAAGCTTTGTGCCTGGTTTTGTCTTAATAATCTGTAATGCCGGCTTTAATGTGTTTGCTGTTGAGTGACATGCACCAGAAACAACACCATCAGCATCTCCAGCCTTAACCATAATACATGCATAGTACATATATTCATTTAAAAGGAGCTTTTCAGCCTCTTCTCTTGTCATACCCTTGCTCTTTCTAAGTTCAACTAAAAGTTCAATGTATTCTGCTGTTTTCTCATATGTCGCAGGATTAATGAATGTTGCACCACTTACATCATAGCCTTCTGAATTAGCTTTGATTTCTTCATCATTACCAATAATAATGATATTAGCGATACCTTCTTTTAAAATTTCTTCTGCAGCCTCATAGATTCTTTTGTCCATTGATTCTGGTAAAACAATAGTCTTTTTGTCTGCTCTTGCTCTTTCCTTGATCTCGTCAATAAATGCCATGACATATATCTCCTTTCGTAATGCGGAATGAATCCCATTTATGTCTTATTATAAAACAAATGCATTTTGTATACAAGGTTAAAATTGGGATATTTTTGTATTTATTTAAATACAAAAGGTAGAACATATAACTTTGCTCTACCTTTCCATTCATCTCATCTTCCTAGTTCCATCCGCCTGGTCGGCCGCCGCCCATTCCGCCTTGACCGCCTTGACCTCCTTGGCCTCCGCCAAAGCCGCCACCATTCATTCCACCACCATTCATTCCGCCGCCGGAACCAACAGTTGTGCATACCGAACTAATCTTAAATTCATCATATTTTTCATTGTTTACATATATTGTGTATGTCTCACCATCCTTCAAATCAGGATTTGAGAACACTACATTATTAAATGATTTTATTCCTTCTATTTCCATAACCACATTTCCAGATGAATCCTTCACTGTTACAACATCACCATCTCTATATGTTGATGCAAATGTAATCATTACAGAATTCTGTGACGAAGCGGTTCCCGGCATCTGTGCCATTCCAGAACTTCCTATACCAACAACAGACCCTCCGTTCTGTGTCCACGAAGTCTGATAATCCAATGTTCCATTACCATCATTTGTCGGACCATATACAATAACCTTACCACCATCAACAACAACTGTTCCATTCGAATCCACACCATCACCTGTGGCATTTACATTTAGTGTTCCACCTGTAATTTCAATAGAACCTGATGATGCTGAAAATCCTCCCATTCCCGGTCTGTCCATGCTTGAACTATCATTTCCACCAGCCGCATTTAATCCGTCATCGCTTGCGGTTACATCTATTGTTCCACCACAAATATATATATTTGTAGCTTCAATTCCTTCATAACTTTTTGAAATTGTTATATTTCCATCATTGATAGTAAGATTTGTATCAGCATGCATTCCATCATCACCGGATGATAGAGTAAATGTTCCTGAATTAATTGTAATATCAGTATTAGCATGAAGACAATCATCCTCTGAGTTAATGTCAAAAGTTCCACCATTTATATAAATACTGCCTGTAGCTTTGATTCCTTTAATACTTGCAGTAGCTGTGGTTGTACTGGTTGTATTTCCCCAACCCGGCATTCCCCAATCATCATTGCCACTACTTGTAACCTTGCTACCTTCGCCTGTACTGATTACAAATGTTCCATCTGTAATCTCAATATTACCTTCTGCCTGCATTGCATCCTCACCGGCTATAATATCGTAAGTTCCGCTTTCAATATAAATATAGCCTTTACCTTCTTCTGTTTCATTATCAGATTTCAAAGCATCACCATCTGTAGTTACATTTATTGTTGCACTTGATAAGACAAGAGAATCTTTACCCTTTAAGCCATTATTAACTGCAGTTACTGTTATATCTCCACCTGTAACCTTTAAATCATCCTTCGAAGCAATACCATTATTAAAATTACCATTTACAGTAAGCTTACCTGTACCGGCAATAACCAAATCATCCTTTGAAAAAATTGCCCCGTTAGGTTCTTCTTCCGCTTCATCATCATAAACGTATTCTTCACCATCATTAATTATATTTTCTGTTCCGTCTGCAAGATTAATAATAACCTTATCCGCACTTTTTACGTATATTCCGCAACTGTTATCATTTGTAATATCGACACCTGCCAATATCAATGTAATCTCCGAATCACTATCTGCATCTACTACAATTCTTCCATCATCTAAAGTTCCTTGAACAATATATTCTCCAGCTGTATTAATAATAATATCTGTTCCATCAACCAATACACCTGTACTTGTATAAGAAACACTACTTCCATTTAAAAGTATTGTATTTTCGCCATTATTTATATCTTCATCTGTGATTACAATAGTCTCTAATTCTTTTTCGTCAAATTCTATTGTTTCTGCCAAATCAGAGCTGTTTTCAGTATTCTTAGGTGTTCCATTACTTCCGTTTGCATCTCCTGCACCTTCACTAATCTTTCCCTTTTGATTACCGTTGTTGATTAAACATATTGCTACAATTCCAACGATTCCTACAATAGCTATTAAAATTATTAATTGTTTTTTATTTTTAAATTTAGACATCATTTTCCCTCCATATTATTACCACGGTCTATTATTTCCACCACCACTCGAACCAACTGTTGTAAGTGTTGAGTTTATTGAAAATGTTGTATATTGTGTTCCGTTAATGTATATTGTGTATTCGCCCTTACCCAAATTAGGATTTGAAAACACAAGATTCTGGAATGATTTCTTCGCCGTAGCTTCAAGCACTGTAGTTCCCGATGAATTCTTAACAGTCACAACAGTACCACTTTGATAAGTTGATGAAAATGTAACCATTACTGAATATTGCGTTCCAGCACTTGGCATCTGTGCCATATCCTTGGTTCCCATTCCTACAAATGTACCACCATTCTGAGTCCATGAACTGTCATAATCAAGCGTGCCATTTCCTCCTGTTGTAGGACCATGTACTGTTACATTACCTGCATTATATGTTACTGTTCCGTTAGAATCAATTCCATCACCTGATGCATCTACTATTAATGTTCCGCCACTAAAAGTGATTGTACCTGTTGAACCAGAGAAATTTCCCATTCCCGGACGCATACCTCCCTGCTGATTAGAACTGCTTGAACTATCATTTCCTCCGGCGGCATTCAATCCATCATCACTGGCTGTAACATTTATTGTTCCACCTTTTATATAGATATTAGTTGCCTCAATTCCTTCATAGCTCTTTGTTATAGTAATATTTCCACCACTTATTGTCAAATCTGTATCCGCATGCATACCATCATCTGCTGATGCTGCTACTATCGAACCATTCGCAACTGTAATATTTGTATTTGCATGAATACTGTCATCCTGTGAATTAATATCAAATGTTCCTCCGTTAATAACAATATTACCTGTAGCCTTAATACCTTTCATACTGGTGTTACTGCTGGCACCGGATGAATTACTTCCATTTCCTGTTTTAATTGTAAATGTACCTCCGTTTATAACCACTTCTGTTTCAGCTTGCATACCATCTTCGCTTGCTGTTAAGCTATATGTTCCACTTTCAATATAAATGCCTCCCATACCAGCTTCTTCATTATCCGCTTTCAAAGCATCTCCGCCTGCTACTACTGTTACATTTGCATTAGACATTTCCAAAGCATCTTTACCCTTTAAACCATTATTTACAGCAGTAACTACAATTGTTCCACCATTAACTCTAAGGTCATCTTTTGATGCAATACCATTATTAAAATTACCATTTACGGTAAGCTTTCCATTTCCCTCTATAACTAAATCATCTTTAGAAAAAATTGCCGCATTTGGTTCCTCTTCAGCTGTATCATCATATACATATGTTTTGCCATCATTTATTATATTATTAGTTCCATCATTTAAATTTAATACAACTTTATCAGCACTTTTCACATATATACAACAACTATCTGCATTTGAAATATTAACTCCCATCAGGTTAATTGTTATATCCGCATCACTGTCTGCGTTTACAATGATTCTTCCATCGTTTAATGTTCCTGTCACATAATATTCTCCTGCCGCTGTTATAGTAACCTCCGAACCATTAATTGTTGCTCCTGCACCACCATATGTAATGCTGTTTCCATTTAATCTGATGATACCATCACCTACATTGGCTGTTGTTTGATTATTATCTACGACAGCAGTAGTTGTTTGCTCAATCACAGTTGCC
>CAZESO010000136.1:0-6493 GCA_964515325.1 uncultured Roseburia sp.
TATGATGAAGCTAAGGAAGTTGCCTTGAGATATGAAGGAATTTTTGGAAAGGGCAATTATTTTCTTGAGTTGCAGGATCATGGTATCCCTGAACAAAAGACTGTTAATGCAGGATTGATGCGTCTTTCGAAAGAATTAGACATTGAGCTTGTAGCGACAAATGATGTTCATTATACATTTAAAGAAGATGCAGCGGCACATGATATTCTTTTGTGTATTCAAACACAGAAGAAGGTTGATGATGAAGATAGAATGAGATATGAAGGCGGTCAGTATTATCTGAAATCGGAAGATGAGATGAAAGAATTATTCCCATATGCATTACAGGCATTGGAGAATACGCATAAAATTGCTGAACGTTGTAATGTTGAAATAGAATTTGGCGTAAGGAAATTACCTAAATATGAGGTACCTGCTGAGTTTATAGAAGCTCTTGAGGATAAAACTGAGAGCTCATATTTATATTTAAGACATTTATGTGAAACAGGTTTGAAAAAACGCTACAAGGAAATAACATCAGAACTTACGGAAAGACTTGATTATGAATTAAATGTAATTCACAGTATGGGATTTGTTGACTATTTCCTTATAGTATGGGATTTTATTAATTATGCCAAGACTAATGGCATAAGTGTTGGACCGGGACGAGGTTCAGCAGCCGGAAGTATAGTTTCTTATACTTTGGAGATTACAGATATTGACCCTATACAGTATAGCTTGCTCTTTGAAAGATTTTTGAATCCTGAAAGAGTATCCATGCCTGATATTGATATTGACTTCTGTTTTGAAAGAAGACAGGAAGTTATTAATTATGTTGTTGAGAAATATGGTAAGGATCAGGTAGCACAGATTGTTACATTTGGTACAATGGCAGCGAAAGGTGTTCTTCGAGATGTTGGTAGGGCTTTGAATATGTCTTACGCAGAAGTGGACAGAATTGCCAAGATGGTACCAAAGGAATTGAATATTACCTTGGATGCTGCTTTGGAGAAGAATCCTTTGTTAAAGCAGGCTTATGATACAGAGGAGAATGTTAAGTACCTTATTGATATGTCCAGAAGACTGGAAGGACTTTCAAGACATGCGTCAATGCATGCGGCAGGTGTACTTATAAGTTCAAAGTCTGTTGATGAATTTGTACCATTATCTAAATCCGGTGATGGTACAATAACAACACAGTTTGTTATGACAACACTTGAAGAGTTGGGTCTTTTGAAAATGGACTTTTTGGGTCTTAGAACATTGACTGTTATAGATAACTGTTTAAGACTTGTTAAGTCAGGAATGCCAAACACATTCACTGAAAGTGGTGGTGAAAGAGGCATTGATATTGATTTACATTCCATTGACTATAATGATAAAGCCGTGTTGGATTCACTCGGACAAGGAAAGACGGAGGGTGTGTTCCAGCTTGAAAGTGCGGGAATGCGAAACTTTATTAAGGAACTTAAACCTGAGAGTCTGGAGGATATTATTGCCGGAATAGCATTGTATCGTCCGGGTCCGATGGATTTCATACCTAAATATATTAATGGTAAGAATAATGCTGGAAATATTACTTATGATTGTCCACAGCTTGAGCCTATACTTAAACCGACATATGGCTGTATTGTGTATCAGGAACAGGTTATGCAAATTGTTAGAGACCTTGCAGGATACACTCTTGGAAGAAGTGATTTACTTCGTAGAGCCATGTCTAAGAAAAAGGCGGATGTTATGGCGAAGGAACGCCAGAACTTTGTATATGGAAATGAAGAAGAAGGCATAAAAGGCTGTATTCGTAATGGGATTGATGAAAAAACAGCTAATAAAATTTATGATGAAATGCTTGATTTTGCTAAATACGCATTTAACAAATCTCATGCTGCGGCATATGCTGTAGTTTCATACCAGACTGCATACCTTAAATATTATTATCCGGTAGAATTTATGGCATCGCTTATGACTTCGGTTATTGATAACAATACCAAAGTTTCTGAATATATTATGATATGCCGAAAGATGGGGATAAAGATTTTGCCACCGGATATCAATGAGGGTATAAGCGGATTTTCTGTAAAAGGAAATGATATTATTTACGGTTTGAGTGCTTTGAAAAGTGTGGGAACATCTGTAATTGACACGATGGTTGAAGAACGCGAATCTAATGGTAAGTTTAAAAATCTTGCGGATTTTATTGAGAGAATGAATGGTAAGGAAGCTAATAAACGTACTATAGAAAGCTTTATTAAAGCAGGGGCATTCGATTGCTTTCCGGGAAACAGAAGACAGAAGATGATGATTTATATACAGATATTGGATAGTGTAAATCAGGATAGAAAGAATTCTGTTGAAGGACAGATGTCATTATTTGATATTGTTGATGAAGAGGAAAAACAAAATTTTGATATTAAATTACCGAATGTTGCTGAATATACTAAATCTGAGATTTTGACTTTTGAAAAAGAAGTTCTCGGAGTGTATGTAAGCGGACATCCGATGGAAGAATATATGTCAAAGTGGAAAAAAAATATTACTGCTAAGACCACGGATTTTGAAGTTGATGAAGCTGGTGAAAATGTTTTACATGACAGGCAGGAAGTAACTATAGGTGGTCTTATACAGGATATAAGTGTAAAATCTACAAAGCATAATCAGATGATGGCATTCATTACTATTGAGGATGTTTATGGAACAGTAGAGGTTGTTGTATTCCCTAGAGATTACGCAAAATACAACCGACACCTTGTTGTGGATAATAAGGTATTTATCAAAGGTAAAGTAACAGAAAAAGATGATGAAAAGAGTAGTCTTGCATGCATGCAGATAATACCTTTTGATGATATTCCATCTGAACTTTGGGTGAGATTTGCTAATCAAAAGGAATACGAAGAAAAACAAGAAGAACTCTTTGATTCCATAAAATATAGTGATGGAAATGATGTGGTAGTAGCATATTTTGTAGATGAAAAGAAAAAACTTGTATTACCACCATCAAAAAATATAAAAATAACACCTGAAATAATAGAAGATTTGAAAGAAAAATTTGGACAAAAGAATGTAGGTGTGATATAGTGTTTTATAGCGAGGATTGCGGAATCAAAAAAATATTTTTGAACGAGCAGTCCGACAATGAGAAGAAGGATTAAAGTAGCGTAAATTATAATTGGAGGTATTATATATGTCTAAAGAAATAAATACAATAGGTGTTTTAACAAGTGGAGGAGATGCTCCAGGTATGAATGCAGCCATAAGAGCAGTTGTTAGAACAGCTTTAGCAAAAGGCAAAAAAGTAAAAGGTATTAGAAGAGGTTATCAGGGGCTTTTAGATGAAGAAATTATCGATATGAATAAAAACAGCGTTTCTGATATTATTCAGAAAGGTGGTACAATTCTTTATACAGCTCGTTGTCAGGAGTTTACAACAGCAGAAGGTCAGCAGAGGGGTGCTGAGATTTGTAAGAAACACGGCATTGACGGACTTGTTGTAATTGGTGGTGATGGTTCCTTTAGAGGGGCTCAAAAGCTTGCACATCTTGGAATTAATACAATTGGTGTACCGGGAACAATCGACCTTGATATTGCCTGTACAGATTATACAATAGGTTTCGATACAGCCGTAAATACAGCTATGGACGCTATTGATAAGGTTAGAGATACATCAACATCTCATGAAAGATGTAGTATTATTGAAGTTATGGGTAGACATGCCGGTTATATTGCGTTATGGTGTGGTCTTGCAAATGGTGCAGAGGATATTCTTCTTCCTGAAAGATATTCTCATAACGAGCAGTCAATTATCAATCATATCATTGCTTCAAGAAAACAGGGAAAGAAGCATCACCTTATTATCAATGCTGAAGGTATTGGTCATTCCACAAGTATGGCTAAACGAATTGAAGCAGCAACAGGTATGGAGACAAGAGCTACAATCTTAGGACACATGCAAAGAGGCGGTAGCCCAACATGTAAGGATAGAGTTTATGCTTCTATTATGGGTGCATATGCAGTTGATTTATTATGTGAAGGAAAGTCAAACAGAGTAGTTGCATACAAAGAAGGCGAGTATGTTGATTATGAAATCGATGAGGCTCTTGCAATGAAAAAGGATATTTCTGATTATCAGTATGATATCAGCAAGATTCTTGCACGTTAGAAATGAAAGGAAAATATATATGGTTATTACATCTTCTTCGAATAAGCAGGTGAAGAATGTAATGCAACTTATGACAAAAGCTTCTGCCAGACGTGAGCAAAAGCTTTTTGTCGTTGAGGGCATAAAAATGTTTATGGAAACACCTGCAAATGAAATTGAAAAAGTATATGTGGCAGAAAGCTGTTTTAAAGAGAACAAGCAAGTGTCAGATAAGATAAAAGCGCTTTCTTATGAAGTTGTTAAGGATAGCGTATTTAAGGAAATGTCAGGAACTGTTACACCACAGGGAGTAATGGCATTAGTAAGACAAAGAAAATATGATATAGAAGAAATAATAAATAATAAAGAAAAAAGAAATGGTAAGCAGGTGTTTATTGTCTTGGAAGGGCTGCAGGACCCTGGAAATATGGGAACTATTATAAGGACTGCAGAAGGAGCAGGCGTTGCAGCCATTATAATGGACAAGGCTACGGTAGATATTTACAATCCAAAAGTTATTCGCTCTACCATGGGCTCAATATTCAGAGTGCCATTTATAATATTTGATAATCTGGAAGAGGCTATGGAAATATTACAAAAAAATGAAATTGTTACATATGCAGCTCATCTTAAGGGTAATATATATTATGATGAAGCAAATTTTAAAGAGAGTAGTGCGATTCTCATAGGAAATGAAGGAAATGGCTTAAGTGATGCCATAAGCAGGAAGGCTGACAGATTGATTAAGATTCCTATGTGTGGACAAGTTGAATCTTTAAACGCATCCGTGGCAGCAGCAATTTTAATGTACGAGGCTTCAAAAAGCTGCAATTAGTAAAGTGAGTGTTATGGCGAGCACTAACACCTGCTTTGAGAATTTCAGCTTCAAAAGTAGGGGGGTTGACAAAATTTAAATGTTTTGTTATTATACACAAAGCAAAATGTTACAAAATTGTTACAACTTTTTGTTAGAAGGTAAATTAAACTAATGTCGTATAATACGGCACTTATGTGAGAGGAGACCACCATGAAGTCAAAGAAAGATAAAATAATAGTAGCAGTTACAGGAGTAGCGCTTACGATTGTTTTTTTAGTGGCACTTATCATTGGGGATGCATCAGGAATTAAGGTTGATGATTCAACATCAAAGACAAAGGAACAGGTAGCAGACCAGGGTGAAACAAGTGATACTTCAGAGGGAGTAGTGGCAGGAACAGAGGAAAACAGCACATCGCAGGTAGCGGAACAGTCTACAGAACCAAGCTCTGAGCAGGCGGGTTCAGAAGAAGCTACATCTGCGCAGGAGCAGACAACTGAACCAGTACAGGAAACACAAATATTTCTTGTGAATTTAAGTGATTATGTATATGTAAGAGCTGCGGCATCTAAGGATGCAGAGATTCTTGGTAAGGTATACGCAAGAGGTGGCGGTGAAGTAATCGAATATGGTTCAGAGTGGACAAAGATTAAATCAGGTAATGTAGAAGGCTATGTATATACTGACTACATTTGGGTTGGTGAAGAGGCAGAAGCAAATCTTCCAACATACGGAAAGAAGATTGGAACTGTCACAACATCAGATTTAAGAGTTAGAGATGCTGCATCAACAGATTCAGAAGTATTAGGATATCTTGATATGAATGCAGAAGTTGAAGTTGTTGAAGAAGGCGCTGAATGGCACAAGATTGAATTTGAAGGCGACGATGCATATATTTCGGCAGAATATGTAACAATTCGTTATGAGTATTCATTAGGAGTTACTGTTGCTGAAGAAGAGGCAGCGATTAAGGCAGAAGAAGAAAGACTTGCAGCAATTGCAGCAGAGGAACAGAGAAAGGCTGAAGAAGAAGCCGCACTTTTAGCACAGGCTGTAGCTGAGGCAAAGGTTGTTGAAATAGTTAGAACACCGGCATACACAGGTATTTCTGATGAAGATATATATCTTATGATGTGTGTTGTATCAAAGGAATGTGGATATGATTGTTATGAAGGACAGCTTGCTGTTGCAAACATCATTTTAAACAGATATAACGGAAAAGGGTATGGAGATACTGTTAAAGATGTATTATATGCACCTAATCAGTTTTCGGTTGTAACATGGGATAGCTTCCAGACTGTTATAGCAGAAGGTCCAAAGGATTCAGCAAGACAGGCGGTAGAAGAAGCGTTATCAGGTGTTAACAATGTTCCAAACTATACAAATTACAGATCATTATCAGGTATGACAGCTGAGGATTATGAAGGAATGGCTGAATATTCTATAATAGGTAATCAGGTATTTTATAGACGTAAGTAATAATTATTGGATAAAATTATAAAAATTTTATAATAAAATAAAAATATATTAGGTATCGTGAGATAACTGGGGGCGGGTAGTCT
>CAZESO010000137.1:0-6464 GCA_964515325.1 uncultured Roseburia sp.
TTCCCTTTATACAAAAATATCGCCCCTCTAGAAACTCTAAAGGGACGAATATAAATCCGCGTTACCACCCTGATTCCCACATATTATAATATGTGAACACTCATTGACTGCGTCACGTGCAGTATTACGACCCTGACTACTGTTACTTCACCGAGGCAGCTCCTGTGTGAAATTCATCAATACATTTTTAACTTAAGCAGGCTTTCAGCCGGTGACCTGCTCTCTCTTTTAGTAAATGTATAACTACTGTGCACATTCATCGCTTTTATCGTATTTAATTTAATTGTTGGCTTTCCAACACTTTTTGTAGTTTAGCACAATCTTTTTACAATGTCAAATGTAAAATTCACACTATTACCTTTAACAATAAAAGGCAGATAGCTTTTTAGCTTCTGCCTTTACTTTCTTAATTTGTAATCTTCTCAGCAATACTTTCAAATGACTCTCCAACAGTTACTGTATATACACCTGTTGCTATTCTGTAATCATACCCATTCTGTGATAAAAATCTGTCAAATTCAGTAGCATTTTCGATAACTCCCATTGTTGCTAACAAATTTGCAACATCATGAGATGTATAACCACTATATATAGTAAATTCCACAGTTGTAACTGTATTATCATCACCAATAGGAACTGTAACTTGTTCTGGTGTAGTCTCTTCTTCACTAGAACTCTCTTCCGGAGTTGTACTTTCCTCTGGTGTTGTATTTTCCTCTAGAGTTGTACTTTCCTTTGGTGTTGAAGATTTTTCTTCTGAAGTAGAAGGCTCTGTACTTGACGAAGATTCTTTATCTTGTTCTACTACTTTGCCTGTATCCTTTTCTGTATCTTTATTTGTGGACTCTCTGTATGAATATGCTATACATAAAACTATTGTAGCAAACAGAATCCCTGTCCCTAATCCTCTTAAATAATATTTAACTTTCATAGTCTATACTTATGCCTTTCACAAACGATTATTTCTTAGAATTAAACAAATCAATTACCAGTCGAACTTCTCCAACACCTAATCCTAATTTCTTTGCAATTTCAATATTACTCATACCTTTGCTATATAGCTCAAGTATCTTTTTATTATTATTTGATGTTTTCACACTGATTTTTGATTTCTTATCTGTCGGCGCAGACTCATTAATCAGTTCCTTAGCTTGCTCTTTCGCCTGTGCCTCCACTTTTTCTAACTCTCTGTCTAATTTTTCCTCAACCTGGTCACTACTGATTTTCTTTTCTAATTCAGTATTTGCAACCATTTCAACATTTGAATTAGTTGTATTAACAGCTACTCCACTAGACATATCGTTTACTATAGCCATTTTTTTGACACTAACCTTCAAGGCTTCAATATCTCTTATTGTATTCTTTACAACAGTTTCCTTATCATTAAGCATATTGTATAAAAACATTACTTCTTCATGATTTTTACTTATTCTAAGGTTAATATCTTCCGAATACTCGCCCATAGCCAGTATCTTTTCTGATGAAACTTTAGTTAATTCCTTTTTCGCCTCCTCCAGCTTATCATCTACAATCATAGAAAGCTCTGCTTCAACCTGCTTTCTAATAATGTCCTGAGCAACCTCTGAAAACTTTCCATCACTCAAAAGCTTTTCCTCTACATCATTTCCTTTAAAATGTTCTGCAAAAACAAAACTAACTGCAATTATCACCAAACCAATAATTACAAGACAAATTTCTAGACCATTCATAATCTTACTGGTTATCCTTTCTATTACACCTTCATATCAAATCCGGCTCTTCTTTTTAAAATTACTTTTCCATCCTCTTCGTCTTCAGAATCATCCTTCCTTTTCTTCTGACTTTGTGAAAAATATTCATTTTTACCCTTTTCCTTAGCATCATGCTTCTGCTCATTATAATCAGCATTATCCTTTTTATTGACATCCTGCAATTTATGTTGTAATTCTTTTTGCATAGCTGTCTGTACATTTGATTGTGTTACAAACGCTTTATTATCTTCCTGCTGTTTTATACCAGACATATCCTGAGTTCTCTGAACAGTAGCCTGCATCATAGCTGGTTTAACAATCATACCATCATCCTCTATTCATTAAAATGGCATAGCCTTAATCTCTCCACGCTCTTTCTTATACATAACATGGCTCAATGTTTCATGTACTAATATATAATCTTCTGAAATCGATATCTTAGTTCCCGGATAAATATCCTTTTTTATCTTAATAACAGCTGCCTTATTAGTCTCTATCTCACTTAAAAGACTCTCATACTCTTTTGTCATAGTCTTCACTTCTGAATCAAGTGTTATAACAGTCTTTGTGGTACTTGCTATCAAAGGAATCTTTTCTTCTTCCAGTACTCCCATTTCTTTTTTCTTTCTAAGAACTAAAAGAACTTTATCCAACTTTTCTTTTTCTTCTGTTTTACTTGAAATAGTTTGTTTCAAATAATTTACCCTGTCTTTAACTGCTGGATCTGTTCCAACTTCTACTACTGTTGTAGTTCCCATCGGCGAACCAATAGTTGCAGCTTCAACTAAAATAGACGATCTTGTATTTCCACCTATTATACTTCCATTCTTTCCTCTTACATATATATCACCTTTAGCAGAAATATCACTATGTAACACGCTATCAGTTTCAATATATCCTTCAGCTGTAACTTTCGCACTTTCAATAAATTTAGAAATAACATTGCCTTTAGCTTTTATTACACCCTTTGACATTCCCTGTATTCCACGGTGTAGTATAACATCTCCTCCCGCTTCAATCAATGCCCCTTCTACAACACCAAATATTTCTACATTTCCTTCTGCCCTTAATGTAAATCCAGTCCTTACATTACCTTTAACAGTTACACTTCCGCTATAATCAATATCACCTGTAGAAGTATCAACATCAGCCGGAACATCATAATTATTAGAAACAAATACTCTGTCCCCTTCTAATGTTACATGACCATCAACCAGCGAACGCATCTCTAAACCATCTTCTGATAGTTCAATATTATTACCATGCTTTAAAGTATATCTCTTAATCTTAATTGGTGCAATTGGCGCTCCAAATACATCCACACCAGGTGTTCCGCTATCGGCTGGTATAAGCACTGCCAACACATCTCCTTTTTTTACATGATTAATATTATCAAGTTGATGGAAATCAACTGTACCATCCTCATTTAATCGCGGTTTAGCCTTTCTATCTGCATTAAATTTGTACTCAATAACTGCATCATGTCCATTAATAGCAGGCGTTCCCTTTGCAGCAATTATACTTTTACAATATTCAGGATTCTCAAGATGCTTTTTGATAGCTTCATCAATAATGCCCGATACAACCTTCTTATCTCTTAATTCGCTATATATTTCCTCAAAAGTCATTTTACTTCCTTTTCCACTAGGACTGTAAAACTTAACAACTGCATACATTTTATCAGGTGTAATTTTCAAATCCATTTTTTCATCAACTTCATATGATGTATTTCTTGTAACTAATACATCTTTAACGTCTGTTGACGAATTAATAGCATCATTAATAGCCTTAATATCAACATCATCAATCTTCTGTTGACGTAAATAATCTAGTATTTCATCAATATTAAGTTTTTCCCCACCTTTAGGTGGAAAAATCCTCATAATTACGCCTTTTTCATTCATGAAAAGCTGAAAATAACTGTTTGTATATTCCATAAAAAAACACCTTTCTATTAATCTCTAAATATATTATCTGCATAATCGCCTAATCTCAGTTTCATTTTTTGCAACGCTTTAGTATGTAACTGTGATACTCTCGATTCAGTAACCTCTAAAATTTTGCTGATTTCTTTCAATGTAAGTTCTTCATAATAATAAAGTAAAACAACTTTTTTCTCTTTATCTGTAAGGCCTTCCAATGCCTCAATTATCATTTTCTTTAACTCTGCTTTTTCCGCAACTGTTTCCGGTTGTTCGTATGGAACATGCTTCGTTGGTTCAATTCCTTTATCTCCGCTAGCCTCCATAAATTCATCCAATGAAATCACATTTGAAACATTTGCCTGCCCCTGCCAACTTAAATACTCATCTTCACTAATTCCAAGTTCTTTTGCTATTTCTTCATCTGTAGCCGGTCTTCCCAACTCAGATTCAACTTTTGTCATTGCCGCATCAATTCTCTTTTGTTTTTGACGTAGTGAACGTGGTATCCAATCCATTTTTCTAATTTGATCAAGGATTGCACCTCGTATTCTAAGACTTGCATAGGTTTCAAACTTTATTCCCTTACCATAATCAAATTTATCAATTGCGTCAATAAGTCCGAAAATACCATAACTTACCAAATCATCGTATTCTACATTATACCCCAAGTACATACTCAATCTTCCTGCTACAAACTTGACCAAAGGTGCATATTCAATTATAATCTTTTCCCTTATTGCTGGTGAATTATTTTTTGCATAACTCTCCCACAATTTATTTTTTTCAGACTCTGTCATCTTTAGGTCTCCAATTCATTATTATACTTTCTAGTTATATGTTTATTATTTTTCTACATTTTCATCTGCGTCCTTTTTTGTTGCACTTTCACCGTCTTCATCTGAAATTGTATCATCACCTTCAGCATTTTCGGCATTTTCTTCATCCTCTTCTTTTGGTTCTTCAACCTTAACAATTAAGAATGTATTTGCAACCCATTTTAGTATAAGACCTACAATATAAGACCCCACAAGCACAGATAATATTATTATCAGTGCCTGTGTGGGCTCGTATTCATTCACTATTGTTACTATTGCAGTAACAAAGGTTACAAATAGTGCAACTATCGCAGGTATAAACTTCGTGCGATCTACCATTTTGCACCTCTTATATTATTTTTATTGGTTTGCCAACAGCTTTTATACTATACTCACCTGTAACAGAATCAAACACTACAGTACGCCCGTAATTTAGTCCTGTATCTTCTGCAAGTATAGGAATCTTTAGTTCCAAAAGCTTGGCTTTTACTGCTTCAACATTTTTCAAACCTATGTTAAGGTTGTCAGATGTTTTACTAGAAAAAGTAAACATCTGTGCACCACCTGCAATTTTTGCAACCATTCTAGTTGCTGATGCGCCCATTCCAAGCATTAACCTTATGGTTTCTTCTATACCTGTATCCGCAAATTTAGCTATATTAGCATTATTTCTAATTTCTTTACTATTTGGAAGCATTACATGTGCCAGACCACTGATCTTTGTCACCGGATCATACAAGGCAACGCCTACACACGAACCCAAGCCCAATGTGGTAAGACTGTCTGGCTCTCTGCATACTTTTAAATCCGCCATTCCAACTTTAATAATCTCACCCATAAATAAAACGCCACCTAACTATAAACCTAATGAATTTAATATTACATCATATGATTCTAGTTCAGGCACCAAAAGAAAATAACCATTAATATTACTTTCTTCATCAAACTGAGTTTCAATCAAAAGAACCTTATCACCAATTTTGCTAAATTCAATCGCCGGTATACTTAAAATAGCTCCAGCCATATCCACCTGTAATGATGGTACGCTCGAAACAATTGTAAGCCTTGTCAAATCTGATAATGCCGAAAGATATGCACCGGTAATAATGTTTCCAATTTCATTAAGGGCAGATAATTCTATCTCTCCAAAATCAAATATCTCCATCTCTGGTGGACACTCTCTTTTCAACACACCTTCAACCAATCTCTTTGCAGATTCTGTATCAAGTAAAAACATCATCATACCATTAACATCACCTTCAAGAGATAATAGAATTCCAACCATTATCTGTTCTTCATGACCAATTATAGTCGTTATGTCCGAAAAACCTAATAAATTAACTTTTGGTACTCTCATATCAATTCTTGCATCCAACAATTTTGAAAGAGCTGTTGTTGCATTTCCAGCACCAATGTTACCTATTTCTTTTAAGACATCAAATTGAACAGTTTCCATATTTTCTAAATCTATCTTAGCCATACTAACCTTTCCTTTCTACAATATTTGCTCAAAAAATTAAATTATATCAAGTACTCCGTTAATATTCAAAACTGTAATAAGACCATCCTCTTGCTTTCCGATTGATGAAATATATTTACTCTTTTCATCTTTCATATCAGTCTGTGCCTTTTCCATTGACTCACTGTCTAATGTCACTACTTCCTTTACCTGATCTACAATAACACCAACTGCTCCCTGATTGTCCGGTTTAAGAATTATAATTCTTGTTTTATCTGTAAAATTGTCATCCTCTAACTCAAATTTTTTTCTTAAACTCATTACCGGAATAACTTCACCTCTCAAGTTAATTACACCATTAAACCATTTCTGAGCTTTCGGCACTCTTGTAATCTTCTGCATTCTGACAATATTGTCAACATATTTTATATCAATACCAAATTGTTCTGCACCCATCCTAATTACTATGTATTGGGTTACATCTGTTCCAATTAACTTATTGTCCATAATCGTACCTCCACTACACTAATGTGTT
>CAZESO010000138.1:0-6405 GCA_964515325.1 uncultured Roseburia sp.
TGTTTGACTATTTGATGAAACTTGTGTATTTTCTTCTGTTGATGAATTATTTCCTGTTGTTGTAATTGTGTTTCCATTTGAGGCTACCTGATTAGTTGTTGTATCTTCATTTCCATCTGTAGCCATCGGACTTGTGGTTTCTTCTTCACTTTCTTTTGTTTCACCATTTATGCTGGTTGTTTTATCATCTGTTTCTTTCTTGCTACTGTCTGTTTTGTCAGAGGCTTTTTTACTACTACTCTCTTTGCTTGAAGTATCTCCTACTGTTGCAGCCACTTTTTTCGAAGTCGTCTTACTCTCATTATTTCCTTTATCTTCATTGTTTCCACTTACTATTGCAATCAATACAATAACAAACAGAAGTAACACAACTCCTGCTGCTATCTTTGTTGCCAAGTAATTATTTTTAGTCATAAATTCTTTAATTTTTTCCATTATTCCTTCTCCATCTAGTCTAAAATCTTTTATCAGCCCACATCTTACATAATTCTATTTCCAAATTTGTATATGAATTTGCTGAATAGCTAATCATTCTATACAAAGCATAAATATCATTTTCGATATTTTGCATTTTTTTCGTTACATTATTAATTCTGTCTTGTATATTTCTTCTGCCCTGAATTTGAGTTGAAACGCTATTTTTCATTCCGTTAATTGTCCCAGCCTCTGTACCTACTTTTCTCCCAACTTCACACAATGATTCGTTGATACTTTTTACATCATTGAGTTCTATTTTTATCATAGTCATCTTAATTACCTCCAAAATTCAACGCCATTTGTGTTACTACATCTACTGCATCACTATCTTCATCCTGTTCAGCTGCCTGTCTTTCGCGTTCCAGTCTCTCCTGTTCTTCTCTTTCCTGTCGTTCTCTTTCTTCCCTTTCACGACGCTCTTCTTCTTCAATCTCATTTGCAACGCCACCAATATCACTATTTAATGACTGTAATTCATTAATTACTGATTGCATTTCTCTTAATATATCATCATACTTCATATTAATGTATTGCATTTCATTTGACATCCAATGCAAGTTCATATCAGTTTTTATATTTGTTAATTGTGTCTTAAGATTATTAATATCGCTGGCACTCTGTCTAAATATCTCAGTCTGTTGTGCAACTTCATTCATATCAATCGCCATAAAATCTCCTACTTTCTATCATATAGTGGTATGCCGTCCTTTGACAGCACACCACAAATGATTCTTATTTTTAGTTTACAACTACTGTGCAAACACCCTCATATTTACCATCGCTTGTTACAGCCTTTACTGTAACATTACCTGAACTAACTGCTTTAACAACACCATTAGATACTGTTGCAGCACCACCATCTACAGACCATACTAAATCCGCAGCTGTATAACCTTCCGGTAATGTTGCTGTTAATGTTACTGTTTCTCCAACATCTAAAGTAACTACAAATTCAGACAATGACATAATTCCTGTACCAGCAGGCTCTTCTGTTGTTGTCTCTTCTTCTGATGTTTCTACCTCTGTTGTTTCTACCTCTGTTGTTTCTTCTGTTGTTGTTTCCTCTTCCGGAATTGGAACTTTGTCTTCAAAGAATATAATTGAATCGCCTTCCTCACTTGAATCATATTCCCATAATTTCAATCTTGGCGCATTATCTTCTGATAACGCTTCATATTCAAACTCTAATCCTATCCATCCAAGCAATGTATCATCTCCACCTAACCAGAATGACAATAAAGGTGCATAATATGTACCACTTGTACTAAAATCAAGAGCATCTCTTATTATAAAATATTTTTGACCCTCTTCTTCTTCTATACCATATTCAAAACTTCTTTTTAACTCAGCACTTGTTGTAAGCTTTCCTGAAACCTTAACACCTACTTCTGCCAATCCTATTCCCCAAAATGTAAGTGTTCCTGAGTATTTTAAACCACCTTCAAGTTCTGTAGCTGCTTCTATACTATTCGATGTTGATTTTGTATTAGTCTTCTTAACTTTATTTCCATCGTATGAAATCTTCATTGAACTATCAACTGTATATTTTATGGAAACGGAACCATTATAATCTAAAAACAACTCTGTCTTTAATGTGATACCAAATCCATTTGCTAATGGAATTTTAAGTTTTCCAAGTTCTATACTGCTTTCATATGTACCTTTTACTTCAAGTTTTTCTTCATATGTATTAGATACCTTAACAGAAAACTCTTCTAACTCACTTGGTATAGTATCAAAGAATGTAAAATAAATTTTTGCTTTTACTTCAACACTGGCTTCTAATGATACTGAACCCGTTATTTCCCAACCTTCGTCTTCTTCAATATTGTCGCCGTCATCAACTTTCTTTTCAACTTTTTCTTTTGACTCTTCTAATTTCTTTTCAAATTCATCTTCGTCAATCTCGCCTGTTACAAAATCATTTACGAAATCATAATCATTTTCTTCACATAAATCTTCTGCAACATCACCAATAGCAGCAACTGCTTTATCGAAGTTTTCCAAGGCATCCAAATCAGGAACAGATACAGTCATACTCTTACCAAATATATCTATTTCTGTTTCAGCATCAATCTTACCTTCATCGTCAACAGATACCTGTACAGTAATACTCTTTGATTTCTTACTCTCATACTCATGAGATTTTAACATCTCAATCTCACTACTTGTATCAGATAAATCTCCATTTAATGGCTTAACATCAGTAATGTATTTTGCAAACTCAACATTATCTGCCTCTTCATTTTCAATAACAGTTATACCTTCTGCCGGCTCAAACATATCAGATGTAGCTGCAACCTCTGTATCCATTTCGATACTTTCGAATACTTCGTATATTTGAGGCTCTTCAGTTACAATAGTATATGTACCATCACTGTTTAATGTCTTTGACACTACCTTCAAGCTATAGCCAAATGGGTTTTCTTCATTTCCCGGCATTAAGATAATAGAACCTACTTCAACTGCTTCAGCTTCTTTTGCAGGTACATTATTGTTTGTTCCCACAACGGTTATCTGCTCTATAGCTGTTTCTTCCTGTGTTGCATCCACAACAGTATCTCTGTATACAATATTAACTATATCTTCTGGTGCAGAAGCCATATATGATACTAACGATGCTTGAAGAATTGACTCTGCACCATACTTTTCTGCCGGTGCTGTAAGCTTATCCTTATCGCTATACTTTACATTAGTAAGTCCATATTTGTTTGCACAATTAATAATACTTTCATTTACATCGTCACTTGTAGCACATGCTTCATAATCAAGTTCTGCTGCCAATACCGATGTTGATAAAACAAATCCTAATGTCGCTTCTTCGTCAGGATTAAATTCCTTAGTCTCAGTTGAAAGAACATTCCATTCATAACAAGACTGTACATATGCGAATATTGGATTATCAGCTGCCACATCGCTATAATATGGTGTGGTATTGTCATACTGTACCATACCATAAGCCTCTGCTAATGAAGCAATCCATTCACCTCTTGTTATTCTTTCAGCCTTAACTTCGCTTACTACTTCTTTACTTTGTTCCTTTGCCTCGTCCTTACATGATATCAATGATGTTGACGATAAAATAACAACCATCATCAATGCAATGACTCTTTTTAATTTTTTCAACATGTTTCCTCCTAATCAGACACTACACAGATGTTACTAATTTCTTACTAACCTGCTCTGTTGTATTGTTCTGTATTGTCTTGTAACCTTCAGCTGCTTTTCTAAGAAAATCAGCGTATGAACGCATTAACTGTTCCATAGCTTCAAAGTCATTTCTAAACTGCTCTATCTGCTGAACATATGCCTGATTATCTTCCCCTTGCCATATTCCTGTCTCAGATAATGAATTGATTATTGAATACAATTCTGTATATGATTCATTATATGACTGTGCCATATCATCTACCTTCTGCGCTGCTGATTTCAATTCTTCTGTAGCAACTATTATCTTTCCTTGTGCCATTTCATCCTCCATATTGTTTATTTCAAGCTAATTTGCATTAATTTCCATTTCAATTATATTGCAAGGGACTATAAGTCCCTTGCAATATTAATTTTATTCAAATGCACTTGCATTTGTATTAATTGCAGCTTCTGCCTGCTGATAATTAGTTACTGTTGTATCGAGGAATGTTGCGTATGCCTCAATAATTGTGTAATAATTATCAAATTTAGACTGCATGTTTGCAATCTTTGCTCTGATTGTTTCTGATGCATCACTTGTCCACTGTGCATCTAATGATGTAATGTTTGACTTGATTTCTTCTAAGTAAGTTGTCAAATTTTCATTACACTTACGAATGTCTTTCGCTTTAGCTGATACTTCGCTAAAAGTAATCTTAATATCTGCCATTTCCCTTAACTCCTTCCTATGCGTTTGTTGTTAACTGCTGAGCTTTTGTCTTAATTTCAGACTGAGTTTCTCTGTACTTCTTAGCACTTTCACGTAAGAATGTTGCATAATCTCTCATAAGCTGTTCCATTCTCTGGAAATCATCCTTAAATCCTTCGATTTGTGTTGTGTAAGCAGTATTGTCTGTACCTGCCCATGATGACTGCATCTCTGTAACAGCTGTATACAATGCTGTATACTCAGAACTATACTTGTCTGCTAACTCGTCTACCTTCTGAGCTGCTGCATCCAACTGAGATGTTTCAACAATAATCTTTCCTAATGACATAATCATTTTCTCCTTTCATAGCTTTAATTTATATTAATATTAATTGAGAACCATTGGTTATCCCTAGTTCTTCAATTGAATAATTAATATTGTATATTGTTCCTGTAGCCTTATCACATAATATTGAATCCTCTGATGCTTTATACAATCCATCAGACAAATCCTCTAATGCCTGTGCTACTAATCTGGTTACTTCCCACATCATACTACAACGTGGTACTTTTATATCATATGATTTTTTTGCTGCTGCTAAAAAAACCTCGATAATAACATAATTCATTGTCGCTTACACTTCCTTTTAAACTTCATCTTCTATTTCTGTATGCTTGCTTGTAAGCAATTTAGCAATTGTATATCTTCCTTTCGATATATACAATCCAAAGCCTTTCTCCATTTCCTGATACAATTCGCTGGTTGGTTTTGTTATCTTCAATACATACTGGTCTGTAGAACCATCTCCAACCCATATACCTGAAACAGAGCCACAATGTTTCTTATACCATGGGTCAAATGTAACCTTACTCATTGATGCACCCATATCACCAATAATAAAATGTACATTCAATGGTAAACGACCATTTTCCAAAAGTACATTGAGTTTATCTTTACCATCTGCTGTCAATGAATCCTTGAATTTCTCCAAAGAATTAATGATATAGATAGTTTTTGGTGAATTAATTTCATTGTGTTCCTTGAAATATTTGTGTCTAGCAACCATATCATTAAACATATCAACAACAATATCATTAAATTTATTACTTGCATTATGATATGTATAATGTTTATCTTCATCATCAAAGAATTTATCTGTTGCATCTATGACAACTATATTTGCGTCTATTGTATCTGATAAAAGTTCTGCCATACCTTGCAATACAGGACTGATAAGTTCAGTATCCTGTGCCAATACAAATGAAATATAGCTTTCACTAAGATTATGATTAATAATAGATAATTGCTTCTTATTAACACCTACAGGAATCTTATCTAATGTGATATTGTCATTTGCAAAGTATTCTGTATCAACTCGTTGTGGTAATACCGGAATCTGTTTTGCTCTTGCTCCTATATATTTACCTCTTACATCTTCAACAAGCTTCTTTACAACTTCAGGTATGTCATCCTCTTCTGCCACCTTTGCCGTTTGGAATTCATATGTACGGTCGGTCTTTAATATACCTCTACCTTTTATTTCAGCAGGATATGTTCCATCGACTGAACCTAA
The DNA here is from genome assembly GCA_964515325.1 of uncultured Roseburia sp. Classification (GTDB taxonomy): domain Bacteria; phylum Bacillota; class Clostridia; order Lachnospirales; family Lachnospiraceae; genus SVEL01. Next base: position 5,890 of record CAZESO010000138.1, read on the forward strand.
CAAAGCACTATAATCATTCTTATCATTCATCTGTAACACAAATGTACGCTTAAAGTTCTGAACCAGTCTAAATCTCACTGAACCGGTATTAGTAGCTGTTACTACAAAATACACACCATACTTAACACCTTCTCGTGATACATAAGATATTATATCTTCACATTCCTCATACATTTCTGCAAATGCTGAATAGTTGTTTATCACAACGACTATATTTGGATATGCTTTTCCTGAGTTTTTAACATACGAAATATAATCTCCGCCATAATCAACAAACATTTTCTTACGCTCAACAATTTCATTTTTCAAAAGCTTCATTAAGTTGATAACTCTTTCTACTTCTGATGAAAGTACAACTCCACCGACATGTGGTGCTTTTTCAAACATTTTCAATGTTTCAGCTCCAAAATCCAATATGTACAAATTGACATATTCTGGTGAATGATTTCTAATAAGTTCATAAATCATTGTTGTTACGAAGGTAAGTTTTCCGCTTCCGGCAACACCATATATCAA
>CAZESO010000139.1:0-6358 GCA_964515325.1 uncultured Roseburia sp.
CAGCCTTTGATTATGAGATTATGTGTCAGGGAAAAGAGCGTGTTGATGCTTACATTAGAAATTATAAGGTACTCAGCGAAAAAGGTGAGACAAAACCCAAGGATGCTGATGTACTTAAAGATATTAAGATTGTTCAGGAAATGTATGCAAGAGGATTTGAATTTTTGCCAATTGACATATATAGAGCCCATGCTACAAGATTTCAAATTATAGATGGAAAGATTATGCCATCCCTAGGAAGTATTGAAGGTATGGGTGATAAGGCGGCAGAAGCTGTTATGGAAGCGGCAAAAGATGGAGAATTTTTATCAAAGGAAGACTTTAGAGAAAGAACAAAGGTAAGTAAAACAGTAATTGATAAGATGGATGAATTGGGATTATTTGGAGAACTTTCCGAATCTAACCAAATGTCAATTATTGACTTTATATAGGTAGTTGATGTATTATGAATGGTGGAGCTTCAAAAGAAAAATTTCATAAGGTCAGGGATAAGATAGTAGGCGTTCAAAGAGAACGCTATGGTATAGGCACGTTGGCAGAGAAAACTATGCATAATGTGTTAAAAAATTACTATTCTGCGGGAGAAGACTATCAGGAGATTCCCATTAATGAGTTTGTAGCAGATATTTATATGGATGGACATATAGTGGAGATACAGACTGGGAATTTTAATAAGCTTAGAAGAAAGCTTGATAGTTTTTTACCGGAATATAAAGTTACAATAGTATATCCTATGGCGTACATCCGATATTTGATTTATATAGATAAAGAGACAGGAAGACTTAGTGAGAAAAGAAAGTCACCAAGAAAAGATAATTATTATACTGCCTTTAAAGAGCTATATAAGATAAAAACATATTTGAATCATCCAAATCTTTCTTTGAAGCTTGTATTACTTGAAGTTGATGAATATAAGCTTGAAAAAGGAAATGGTAAGAGAAGAAGACTAGAGAAATATGATATAGTTCCCAAGGAATTAATTGAGGAACTACATATAACAAGACCGGAGGATTTTATACAGCTAATACCAGTAGAATTAGAAGAAAGATTTACAGCAAAAGATTTTTCAAAGGCCACAAAAGTACACATTAGCTATGCCCAACTTATATTAAACGTATTTAATTATCTGGGTATAGTGGTGCGAGTGGGTAAGAGCGGAAATAGTTATATATATGAGGTGAAGTAATGTCTGAATTAAATACTATTCAAGTTGAAAAAAACAGAGAGCGCGAAAGAGAAGCGGCAAGAAGAAGGGCAGCTAAGGAACAGCAGAGACAGGAAGCTATACGTAAGAGAAAACAGCAACAAATGATTAAATATGTATCATCATTTGCTCTTATAATCACGGCGATAATATTATGTTGTGCATATCTTTTTGGTGTATTTGATCCAAAAGATGAAAAGCAACAGGATGATAGTAATCCAGAGACAAATATTGTTGTAAATAATACAAGTGATAATAATGAAACTTCATATTCGACAGAGGAAACAACTCCAAATTATGTTGAAGTAGTAGGATTTAATGCAGATGACTATGTATTTTTAGACAGTATGTATAAATTTGAAACTGAAGAAAAAATATTAGACATGCTTGAAAATGCTGCTAATACTGCAAGTGATGCTCAGGAAGAGTATCAGTTTCTGTTAAAGAACAAAGCAGCATATCCGCAAGGGTTATTATATTTGGCTGTAAATGAGCCATTAGCATTGGAATTTGTTATAGAATATCCATTTGAAAGCAAGGATGCAACATATTATTATGATTTAAGTGAAGAGATGAGTCAGCAGAAGGTTCCACATTTATTACAATGGGATAAAAGATGGGGATATTCTGCATATGGCGATGAAAATATGGCATTGGATGGTTGTGGACCAACTTGTTTATCAATGGTGTTGATTGGTCTTACCGGCAAGGAAATTTACAATCCAATGTATGTTGCTAACTATTGTGAAGAAAGAGGATATTATCTGGATGGTGTAGGAACCAAATGGGATTTCTTCACAGAAGGAGCGGAGTTCTTTAATCTTACTTCAATGCAGATTGGAAATGACGAGGCGAGAATGATAAGTGAACTGGAAAAAGGTAATATTCTTATCTGTAGTATGGCACCGGGCGATTTTACTATGTCAGGACATTTTATCGTTATTTGGGATTATAAGGATGGAGAATTTGTTGTAAATGATCCAAACAGTATTGTAAGAAGCGAAAAAACATGGAGCTATGAGGTATTAAAGAGCCAGTTTAAGGCGATTTGGACTTTTAGTCTTAGTGAATAATAAAATAATCCGTGCGTTTGCACGGATTATTTTATTATTAAGCCATTATATGTTTTAGTACCATTTTTATCAAAAATTATAGAAACTATTTTGGTGTAAGAAGGATTATCAATATTTTCTTCAATAGAAAAACTGGCATTATATTCTTTTAATAATTTGAAAGTATTCATTAGGCCTATTCCGGTACCACCGGAATCTTTATGAGTTGTATAACGTCTTTTTCCAAGATGTTTAATAACTTCTTTTGAAAAGTTATTGCCACTGTCATATACAGAAATAACTGGCTTGTTAGGTAACATTTCTAAAAGGAGAAGAACGTGTTTATTAATGCTTGTTTTTGTTGCGATTAGCGCATTTTCAGTAATGTCAGCAATTAGAGTGCAAAACTCGTCTTCTGAAATTAAGTTTGGAATTATGGTCTGTATATCACCAATACAAACAAATTTATAGTCAATATCATGCTCAATAGCCTTTTTGTGCATATAGTTGACTATTGAATTGACTCGTATATTTTTTAAATTTGCTATAGGAATATTTGTTTGTGTATGATTGGTTAATATACCTTTTCTGTCATTTGAAATATTAGTTAATTCATCTAGTAATTGTTGTGCCTTATCTGGATCATAAGATGTAATAAGTTCTTTTACAGCAAATTCCATAGCTGGTATTAATTTGTTGTCTTTATGTATAAGTGTATCAAGATTAGAATTTACATTTTCTAGAAATGTAATCTTATTATTTTGCAAATTTAATTCGTTTTCAAGAGCTTCTGTTTTTCTCTTTGATACTTGCATATTATGGTATATAACAATTTGCTTTTCTGTTGATATATATAATGAAATAGCAACAATAGACAAAAAAACACATACAAGTATAAAGTAAGGAGCAGAATATATTTTAGCAAATCTAAAAAAACTATAAATAAGTATTATGCTTGTAGCCAAAACTATACTACCTATAGTGTAATCTTTTTCGTATATAAAGGAAAATCCTTTTTTAAATCGTTTGATTCTAAATAATAAAATCACTAAAGAAAGACTAATAAAGCCTGTAACAAAATATGAAAATACATCAAAAGTATAACTATAGGATGTAAACTCCCCTATAGTTAGAGCAAGCGGTATAGTAAGTATTACAGATAAAAAATAAACAAATAAGCTAATTGCAATTGATAAGATTGAAGTTAGCAAATTAATACTATTATTTTGTTTATATAGAAGTTTGAATTGTATGGGTGATGCAATAAACAATATGCACAAATCCAAACCACTATAAAGCTGATTACAAAAAACAACAATAAAAGCCAATATAAATGAACTTAAAATAATTTGGTATCTATTATTTTTGGATGATTTTATATTTAAACATTTTTTATATATTATGCAATTGCACAATATAATAAAAGTGAATTTTATAAGGCTGATTAACATAATTCATATCTCCTAAGTTTTAATAAAAACCACAAAAAAACGACAAAAACTTGGAACAAAAATCGTATATATATTTCATCACACATCTTTTAGGATAAGTGTCCGAGAAAGGTGGTGAAATATATGTCAGATTTTTTTGGATGGTTATTAAAACATTTTTATTAGTACTTAATTGATTTTCTCAAAATAGTTAATATACTTAGGTTTAAGCATTTCGGCATAATGAGTGATAAAATCACCAAATGATGGTACATCCATATCATCTGATACATGTCCGGGATATATTTTTCTAATATCGTCAACAGATTTATACTTAGACCAAGCGGATTGTATCGCATATCGCACATTATGTTCAATGTTTTTGGGTTCTACATTAAATGTATTGGAGAGCAATCTAAGTATATTAGGACTATAAGAATCTTTCATTACATAATATATTGCATATTGTATGTATTTATAGCCGGATACTTTTGGTTTTATGCCAATTCTTATAAGTTCTGAATCAATATCTGATAATATTTTTGCTTTAGTGTCTTCTTGTTCTCTATATACTCCGGTATTAGTGGAATTTCTATAATTGTAAATAGATGTTTTGAGAAGTCTTAGTAAATTTAAAACTTCAAACTCTGAATAACTTGATTCATACTTATTATATATGTAGCCTGATTGATTCTGGTGTAAATAGTCCATTACAACAGGATTTGTGTTATTGGTTGTGATAATAACAAAAGGTCTATTATTAGGAGACAATTCATTGATTTGAGTAAGTAAATCAGGACCATTACCAGCTCTTAATTCAAGATCTAATATTATTGCATCAGGATTATTCTCTGTTATGTAGTTATATGCATCAAATGAATTATCTGTGTGTCCTGTAATTATAATATCATCCATAGATTTTGCCGCTATATAAAAAGCATTACATGCATTTTTATCATCTTCTACTATGTAAATGTTTAAATTCAATGTTATACCCTGCTTTCTTAATTTAATAAGGTATAGTATAATGCTTTTTTTTAGCAAAAACAAGTGTTTGTGTAAAAAAAAGAGAAAAACCTAGAAAAAGCCGGAAAAACCTAGAAAAAAAGGTTGAAAAATCGTGAAGATTATTTTGAGGATATATGATAGCATTACATATAAGTATGTTTCAAGCAACAGATAAATGGAGGTATGTGAATGAATAAAAAAATGTCAGTTTTAGTTACCGTATTAGTGTTGGTAACAATGACACTTTGTATGGGAGTAATTGGTTATGGTGCAACATATGCTAATCAGCTTGGTTGTTTTTACAATCAGCATATTCGAAGCGGATACGAGAATATAGCATATGATACAGCTACACCTAAATACACTCAGATAATTATGGATTTTGATGGTGACTTAATTTATAGCACAGGCGAGTTTAGATTGGCGGTGCGAAAGGTTGATTCATCAGGAAGTTTTACGGATAAATTTTACCCTTATGACACTGTAACAGTTTCAAGCAAATCTGCGAACATTGATTCGATCAGGTATTATTCTGCAGATAGAGGATGCAACTATAAAGCTTATATTTATGGATACAATGGCATTCATATGATAGTTAATAAGGCGATGCTTTATTATGATTAAAAGTAAAGAACATAAATAAAAAATAAAAGGAATATCTGTTGCAGGAACATATATTTGTAGTGTATAATATAGTCTTATAAAGTGTTAATGTGATTGACTAAAGAAGGAGTTTGGTATAGTGAAATTGAAGGATATTATATCCTGTGGTTTGCAGGATTTAAAGGCATATAGAAGAAAAAACAGAATAGCATTTTCTTTGATTTTTTTATCAATTGTTATATATATAGGAGTAAATTCCACTATGGAAGCAATTGATAGGGGGATTTTCGACAATATGAATGGGCATTATAACAGAACATTGTTTGTTTCTGGCGGTGAAAATTGGCAGAGGAATTATGAATATATAAATAATAAATATAAAGATGATGAAAGGGTGGATGAGATATTTTTGAGTACGGGTTTCACTGGGTTTGAATGGATAGGTACTAAAGATTTATTTGGAGTTGATGAAGTTATAATAGATGCAGCAACATTTTATAATGCTGTACTTGATTCGGATTATAAAGGGGAGAAGCGGGAACCGGAGTATGGTGAGATAATATTGCCAAGATATATGTATGATGTGGGGGTTTACAATGAATATACAAGCTTTAATTGTGATGAGCTTATTGGTGAGACAATTATATGTTCTTATGTGCCTATAGATGATGAAGTAGGCAGATATGAGTTTAAGGTTATAGGAACATACGATAATGTATCAGAAGGTGGAATGAAGGAGTTTTATCTTAATTCAGAACAAAGTTTGGAGTTTGCTGATATATATATGGAATGTCATAATACATATGTAAAAGAAAATGGTTTTGATAATTCGGAGTTAAGTGGTTATTGTACTTATTTGGTTATAAAGAATGGATATGACATTGATGAGGTATATGAGGATATATTTACGGAAATATGGGAAGAGACCAATGAAGGGATTTTTTTGGAAAGACAAATCATAAGGTCTGAAGAAATAAAAAGTTATAATCAATATATTCAAGGTATAGGCAATATTATATCATTTATGTTACTTCTAATAGCAACAATCAATATATTGATAT